>JBDNDR010000052.1:0-9584 GCA_046718995.1 Fimbriimonadales bacterium | reverse complement strand
CGCCTGGAAGTCCGACGCGTGGATAATATCAAGCAGGGCAACGAGATTATCGGAGTGCGCACCCGTGTCAAGGTGGTCAAGAACAAAGTCGCCCCACCGTTCAAGCAAGCCGAGTTTGACATGATTTTCGGCAAGGGGATTTCCAAGACGGGCGACCTGTTAGACCAAGCGCTGGCGATGGGGATTGTGCAGAAGTCGGGCACATGGTTCAGCTTCGGCGAGATGCGTCTGGGTCAGGGACGCGAAAATGCCCGAGTCTATCTGGAGGAACACCCCGAAGTCACTGAAGCTATCGAGGAAGCAGTGCGCGCTCAGATAGGGCAGACCCTCGCATCCAGCGCGGTGGTGGAGGCTGAAGAGGCGGAACCCGCTGAGGTGGAGTAATATCTGACTTAGCCCCCTGCCCCCTCGCTGACTACAGATAGAGGGCAGGGGGAAGCGATAGAACACCCCATACCCCTTGACTTTACACGCCTCAATAAGGTATACATCTGTATACCTACCAGGAGGAAAACGATGGCATTCAATGTGCGTAAACATCTGATTCAGGTGCGTGGTGGAAGGCACTACCTGCCCGTCGCTGCGAGGGTGGCGTGGTTTCGTGATGAGCATCCCGACTGGAGCATAGAAACCCATCCCCTCCACACCGACTTAGAACAGGGGGTCGCCGTGTTTCAGGCGGTAGTGAAGGATGTGTCGGGGCGAGTCATTGCCAGCGCCACGAAGATGGAGACCCGAACCGACTTCCCCGATTACTTGGAGAAGGCGGAAACAGGAGCGGTCGGGCGTGCGCTGGCGTTGTGCGGTTATGGCACTCAGTTCGCTCCCGAGCTGAGCGAGGGCAGTGTGGACGGTGAGGAAATCGCTTTCGCCGATTCGCCCCTGCCACTCGGCAACGACCAGCCCCAACCCGAAGCGTTGGTGTGCGAAAACTGCGGACACCGGCTCACACGCTCGCAGTACACCCTCAGCATGAATAAGTTCCAGCGTGCGTTGTGCCCCCGCTGTCAGCGTCAGGTGCAAAGCGCGTCATCGATCTAAGGCATGCGCGAGCAGATTGTGCAAGAGAGCGGTCTTCGTTTAGACCGCTGGCTCGCCCACCAGCACCCCGAAATCAGCCGCGAGCGTTGGCAGGAGTGGATTGCTCAGGGCGAAGTACAAGTCAATGGGCGTGCCGTGAAACCTGCCTATCGCCTTCAGCGAGGCGACCAGGTGGTCTACTCCCTGCCCCCCGACCGCCCACCCGACATAGACCTGCGCCCCGAAGCCATCCCACTCCAGATTGCCTACGAGGACGAGGTTCTGCTGGTGGTCAATAAGCCGCGTGGGCTGACCGTCCACCCAGCGCCGGGTCATCCGCATGGCACTTTGGTAAATGCGCTCTTAGCCTACGCACCACGCTTGGCACACGGCTCCGCTGAGTTTCGCCCCGGTATCGTCCACCGCTTAGACAAGGACACTACGGGTTTGCTGATTGTGGCGAAGACCGACCGGGCACACCATCTGCTCAGCGCCGAGCTCCAGTGTCGGGCAATCCATCGTCGCTACTTGGCATTGGTATGGGGAACCCCGCAGTGGGAACGCCACACGGTCGACCTCCCCATTGGGCGACATCCCGTCAATCGCAAGAAGATGAGTGTCCACGAGGGCGATACTGCACTGCGCTATCAGGCACGCCCAGCACGCACACACTTCACCGTGCGCCGACGTTGGAACCGTTTTGCCCTTGTGGAAGCCGAGTTGGAAACGGGGCGCACCCACCAAGTGCGTGTGCATCTCAGTGCCATCGGATTGCCCATCGTGGGAGACCCGCTGTACGGAGGCGTGCGTACCCCGCCCAGCGACCTATCCCCCGAACTGGTGCTGGCACTCAAGAATCTTCAGGGGCAACTACTCCACGCTTACCAGCTGGAGTTCATTCATCCATTCACCCACCAGCCGATTCACCTTGAAGCGCCCCTGCCCGACGATTTCCAGCAGGTTCTGACCCTCCTGAGCCATCAGCAGGAAGGCTCGCCACCGTTGTAGAATCTTTTGAGGCGGTGATCCTATGAGTTCGGTTGCCATTCTTGCAGGCGTGGTGCTCCTGTTGGTGGTTGCTTATCGCACCTACGGGCGCATGTTGGCTCGGCAAGTGTTCCCCTTAGACGATTCGGAGCCGACTCCCGCCCACACGATGCGTGATGGGCGCGACTTCGTGCCGACCCCGCCTGCGATTGTGTTCGGTCATCACTTTGCCTCTATTGCAGGGCTGGGTCCACTGTTGGGTCCTGCCATAGCGGTCATCTGGGGGTGGGTGCCTGCCCTGCTGTGGATTGTGTTGGGTTGTATTTTCGTCGGTGCGGTTCACGATTTGGGCTGTATGTACAGTTCCATGCGCAACCGTGCGCGCAGTGTCGCCGACTTGGCGCACGATGTGATGGGCGCCCGCTCGCGCCTCCTGTTCCTGATTTTCGGGTCCTTTGCGCTCAGTTTGGCGATGGGCGTGTTCGTGATTAATATTGCGAACCTCTTCGCGCCCGGTGCGGGAGGCGCCGAAGGGGGTCATGTGCCCGAAGCGGTTCTGCCCAGTGTGATGCTGATTGTGTTGGCGTTGGTTATCGGTGTGCTGTTTTACCGCTATCGGGCACGGCTGGGCATGTTGACGGCGGTGGGGCTTCTGCTCAGCCTCTATTTCGTGTGGCTGGGCGTACAAAACCCCATCACCAGTCTGGGCGGCTGGGAGCTGACTGCGGAGCGTTGGATTTTCCTCCTGCTGGCTTATGCGCTGGTGGCGTCGATGCTTCCGGTCTGGCTGTTGCTCCAACCGCGTGACTATCTGAACTCGTTCCAGCTCTTCTTGGGGATGGGCTTGCTGTTTACAGGGGTGCTGATGGGTCAGCCGAGCCTCTCCGCGCCAGCGTTCAATACCGAGGCGCAGGGGCTACCGCCGTTATTCCCGATGCTGTTTATTACCATCGCCTGCGGGGCGGTCTCGGGTTTCCACTCGCTGGTGGCGTCGGGCACCACCGTGCGCCAGTTAGACCGTCCCCGTCATGCCCTGCCCATCGGCTATGGTGGGATGCTGACTGAGGGCTTGCTCGCCACTTTAGCCCTGTTGGCGGTTGCTGGGGGTCTGGGTGCCGAGTGGAGCGCGCGCTATCCCGATTGGCTCACCGCAGGCAAACAGGCGCTTGCGAACTTCGTACACGGCGCGGGGAACATCGTCAGCGCCGTTGGGATCCCCTTAGACCTGGCGAAGGTGTTTGTGGCGACGGTCGCTATCGGCTTCGCACTGACCACCTTAGATACCGGTGCCCGCCTCATCCGCTATAACCTGCAGGAGATTGGGCGCGCAACAGGGGTGAGTGCTTTAGAAAACGCTTACTTGGCAACAATGCTGGCGGTGGGGCTGATTGGAGGGTTCGCCCTCCTGCGTGCGCCTGACCCGCTCACCGGCGAGATGAAGTCGGTCGGTTCACTGCTGTGGAGCCTGTTCGGTGCCTCCAACCAGTTGTTGGCGGGGTTAGCCCTGCTGGTGGTCTCGCTCTACCTCCGCTCGCTGGGTCGTCCGACCCACTACACTCTCCTGCCGATGGGGTTTATGCTGGTGGCGACGCTGACCGCGTTGGGGCTGAGCCTGCGTAATTTCTACGCTCAAGGCAACTGGCTCCTGATGAGCTTCAGCGCGCTCATCCTGCTGATGGCACTCTGGTTGGTGGTGGAGGCAGTTTTGGCGTGGCGTGGGCGGGTCAAGGTGGGGGTCAGCTAACCCTTGCTTCCGAGCAGGTGCGCCGTGAACAGATATTGGTGCGCCCAGCCCGTCCATTCGCCGAACTGTTCGTGGAACCAGTCCACAATCTGGCGGTAAGTGCGCTCGGTGAGGCTTTTGGGGGTCAGTTCGGGCATGAGCCACTCCACAACCGCCTGCCACATATGGGTATCAATCGGTACGGCGAGTGGCTGGTCTATCCCGAACAGGAGCACGCAGTCGGCGATTTTGGCACCTACGCCAGGCAGGCTCATCAGTGCCTGTTTGGCTTCCCAGTAGGGTAGGGTCTTTAGGTCGTTCAGCCAGTTCGCGCCCCGCTCTTGAAGGGCGCGTGCCGTCTCAATCAGGTTCTTAGCGCGATAGCCGAACCCAATTTGGCGCAGTTCCGATTCCTCAACACGGGCAAGCGTTGCCGCTGAGGGGAAACGACGCCAGACCGTTCCGTTCCACTCGCCAATCGGCTCGCCGTACCGCTCACACAAGCGCTCAATCATGCCGGTGATGCGTGGGATATTATTGGCGGGCGTACACAGGAACGAGAACAGGCACTCTTCGGCATCGTTCCATCGCATTAACCTAAGCCCCGGCAGCGCGCGAATCCATCGTTCCCATCGGGGGTCACAACGCATTAACTGAGCCTGAACCTGCTTGAGGTCAACTTCCATCCGAAAAAGGTACTGGAACAGCGGGATAGGCTGATTAGTACCCTGTAGTGTCCAGCGGTTGCCGCGTGGCGTGACGATGAGCATCTGGTCGCCTGCGATGCCGAGCCAGTCGTCGCCCACCTGGCTCCAGCGAAAGACCTGCCCACTGCTCACACACAAGGGGATATCCAGTTCCCCAGCAGGCACAGATAGGTTCACGCGCATCGCTTCTCTATTCCTGTTCAGTCCGTCGTTCCCTGCACAAATGCGGGTGGAGAAGGTAAGACAAGGTGGAATAACTCGGTGGTGAATAACGATGGCGGGTAAGCAACAGAAGAAACCCAAAGAGGGCGGTGGAGAAGGTAAGGGCAAAGGCAAAAGCCCGATGCTGATGATGCTCATCGTGCTCATCGCCGGGGCAGCTGGAGGCGTGTTCGCCGGCAAAAACCTGATGGGGAGCAAAGCCCCACCCGAACCGAAACCGCCGACGGTGGGCAAACCTTTAGACCTCGGCGAGTTCATCCTCAATCTTGGCGAGGAAAACTATCTCAAGGTTGGAGTCGCCATCGGATTGAAAGATACGATACCCGCAGATAAACTCAAGGAGGAGGTGCCTGCCCTGCGCGATGCCGTGCTGATGGCGTTCGCCGGCCGCGCACGCCAAGAGCTGAACTCGCTGGAGGGCAAACACAAGGTCAAAGAAGCGATACGCGAACGCGTCAACGAGCTGTTAGAACACAAGACCCACGACAAAGAAAGCGTTCTGGAAGTCTATTTCACGACCTTCATTATACAGTAGGCGTTTCTCTGACCTGATTAATACCCCCTAAACAAATAAGGGTCGGCAGATATGCCGACCCTCTATCTTACTGAATGTTGGACTACGCTGCGCTCCGATGGGTTTGCTGGAGATTCAGATGTGCCAGCACCTCCTCCAAAGAGGTGATACCGCTCTCCAGCAGTTGGCGCGCATGGGTTTCCATCGTGAAGAGCGTGCCTGGTGGTGCCAGCGTGCGTAGCAGGTCGTTATCTGCGCTCTGGCTAATCTGCCTTCGGATGGTATCGGTAAGCACGAACAGCTCATACATACCGATTCGTCCCTTATAGCCAGTCTGACTGCACGCATCACACCCGACCGGCTCGTACACCACCGTGCCTTGGGGGAGCCAGTCGGTGCCGCTGTAGACCGACTCTTGCTTACAACGACTGCAGAGTTTCCTGACCAACCGTTGTGCCAGTACACCCACCAGCGAAGAGTTAATCAGATACGGCTCTATCCCCATATCAATCAAACGCGCCGGCGCACTCGTCGCATCGTTCGTGTGCAAAGTCGACAACACCAAATGACCCGTCATCGCCGCACGACACGCTATCTCCGCCGTCTCCCGATCCCGTATCTCACCCACCAACACCACATCCGGATCCTGACGCAAAATCGCACGCAACTGGCTCGCAAAAGTCACCCCTACCTTCTCGTTCACCTGCGATTGACCTATCCCCTCTATCGTGTACTCCACCGGGTCTTCACAGGTCAGAATGTTGCGCCTATCCGAGCGAATCTTCTGTAGCAGGGCATACAAGGTGGTGCTTTTGCCTGAGCCGGTGGGACCGGTGACCAGAATCATGCCCCACGGTCGGGCGGCGAGGTCTAACAGGTGTTGGCTGATGGGGTCAGGCATACCGAGTTGGTCTAAAGTCTTGAGCGAGGCGGAGCGGTCGAGCAACCGCAACACAATCCGCTCCCCAAACACGGTGGGTAAGACAGAGACGCGCATGTCAATTTTCCGTTCGTTCACCTGCACGGTAAACCGTCCATCTTGGGGTTTGCGTCGTTCGGCGATATTCATCTCTGCCATCAGCTTCACGCGTGCCGAGACCGCTGCTTGCATACTTTTCGGGATATTGCGTGAGTGGCGTAGCACCCCGTCCACACGGTAGCGCACCTGCAGATGGCGCTCCGATGGCTCCAAGTGGATGTCGCTGGCGTTTTGGCTGACTGCGTCCCGAATAATCTCGTTGACCAGGCGGATAATCGGGTGCTGATTGCCGAGGTCTTGAGCGCGTTCCGCATCTTCGGGTTCCCACTCCTCCTCTACACCGACCTCAATCGCCTCCACACTCTCTTCCACATCACCATAGATACGAGTGATGGCGCGAAGCACCCGCTCAGCCGGAGTATAGCAGGGTTTCACACGCAGACGCGTCGCCTGACGGATGGTGTCCAGCATCTCCAAGCTGTCAGGTTCGGGCGTGGCAACCCACAGCACCTGCGACTCCAACTTGAACGGGATTACGAAGTAGCGTGAGGCAATCTGGAGTGGAATGTATTGTTTGAGGTTCGCCGCTTGCTGAAGTGATGGCTCGTGGAGCGGCTCATAAGGTACCTGGTACTGAAGCGCTTGCGCCGCGTAGTACTCTTCCCTCGTGATGAAGCCCAACTCTATTAGGGTCTCGCCTAACTTCTTGCCCGTCTCCTTCTGGGTCTGAAGCGCTTTGACGAGCTGGTCGGGCGTGATTTTACCGTATTGAACCAGCAGTTCGCCTAATCGGACTCGCATGACACCTGCAGGAATTATCGGGTTGCGCGTCGAATCTCTATAGCCAAAAGCAATCGCGTTATAGAGGAGGCTTGTGATGTATCAACCGAACAGGCTTTTAACTAACCCTGTTAATAAGTATATAAAAGAAATAACTGAAGACCTTGGTTGCGAATACGAGCTCATTTTGCGCCCTGCCCGGCGTTTCTTGTTTCATAACCTGTATCGCCCCAGTGCGTATGTCCCTGAGTTCAACAAGCCCTGCTTTGGGGTGCTCACCCTTCGAAGTGATATGGAGAAGCGTCCTCTGCTGACGATAGAAACTGAACCCCAGCTCAGTGAAGCGATTCGTCAGTGCTATCGGGAGTGCGACCTCCTCTGGCTGGAGGTCTACGAAGGTCCGGCGGGCATTCATATGGTCAGTGAGTATCAGGGCATACGGATGGAGTTAGCCACTGCGCTGACGAACATGGCGACAGCCCTGCTGGCACCGATGGCGTGGGTACGCGCGCGACGCGAACGGGGCTATATCCCTCAAGGGCGTCTTATCCAGAGTTTTCACGAGCGTCTTCTGCGCGAGGCGTTAGACCTGCTGGTGGATATATATCCGATTGAGTGCCACCATCAGATGCCGTTCGGCTTTGTGACGGGCTACCGCGCCCAGATGCCGAGCCAAATCGCCCGCTCTGCAATGGACGCGGTGCTTCTGATGAGCCGTGAAATCAGCGCAGATGGGATTGTGCTGTTGCCCATCAATCTCAACCTCCATAATGCCCATGTCGCCAACGAGGTGACCGCCGAGAAGGATCGGATGATTTACCAGTTCGCTGAATCGATAAAACTGCCGATGCTGGTCATCCGTGCGGCGGAACAGCCCGATGCCTATATCTTCTCGGCGACGGCTTTGGAGGTAGACCCCATCACGGTCATCGGTCGCGCCCCCGCCGACTGGGCGAACGCGATTCGTCCCTTTTTGGAAAAAACACTTGAGATTCTCAAACCGTCTACAAATGGGGTATAATGCGCTTAGGAGGCAACTATGAACAAGATTGGTCTCATCTTAGTGTTGGCAGCACTTCTTGGTGCTGGTGCTGCAGCGTTGATGATTGGTGCGAAGAACACCTCCACCCCGACTGCTGTTGTGTCCAGTTCTGAGAAATCGTCCTGCTGTGCTGGAAAGTAACATCGGATGAAGGGGGCTGAGCCATCACTCGGCTCCCCTCCATCCTCAGCGCCTATGCCACCGATACGCAAAGCGATTGTGCCGATGGCAGGCAGGGCAACACGCCTCTACCCTCTTAGCCTCGTTCTCCCGAAGGGGCTAATTCCTTTCGTTCTCCCTGATAACACCCTCACCACCGGACTGCACCTGATAGTCCAGCCACTGCTCCAAGCAGGTATTGACCAGATTGGGTTAGTCGTTTCGCCCGATACGGTGAATCTCTACGAGCGTTTCTTGTCAGGTGAGGCAGAGTACCTTGCGCCGATGTTAGACAGTAAGCCTGCCCTCCGTGCCCAGTACCAGCGACTTCAGCAGATGGCTCCCCACATCACTTTGATTGCGCAAAATCAGCCCTATGGATTGGGGCATGCCGTCTGGTGCGCCTACGACTTCGCTAAAAGTGAACCTGTGGTGGTCGCCTTAGGTGACCATGTGTGCGTTCAAGGTGTCCAAGTTTTGGAAAAGGCCTTTCAACTCTATGAACGGTACACCGCCCCCATTTACACCGTGCATACGGTGCCCTTGGACAAGGTCTCGCTGTACGGCATTTTACAGGGTCAGCCGACCGAAGTCCCCTTCTGTTATCGCTTGGATTGTATCGTAGAAAAGCCAACACCTGAGTTTGCGCGCGCCCAGCTACACACCCCTGGTTTCGCTGATGACCAGTTCCTTGCCCACTATGGGGTCTTCCTGTTTCCCGACCTGTTTTGGGAGGTTCAAGCGCAGATTGCCAAGACCTACAGTCCAGACACAGGCGAGTGGCAGCTGGTGCATGCTCAGCAACGCCTCCTGGAGTTGATGCCCGCCTATCTGCTCCATACGGAAGCGCCGAGCTTAGACTTTGGCACTCCCGAAGAGTACCGTGACTCCTTTCTCAAGATTGCCCATGGAGCGTTGAATGCGTAAGACAGAGTGGCTTTGGCACGGAGAGGCTCTCTCGCTGGGCACCCAGTCGGAAGGCAAAGGCTGGGTCATCACCTTGCCTGGTGGTACAACCTACACGCTCACCAGCGCAACGACCTTAGGGACAGGCATGATTGCCCTAAGCGATGGGCAAAGACATTGGCAGGTCGCTTATCACCAAACCCTGAACGAGGTTCAGATTCTCTATCGGGGTAGGCTCTACCGGTTCCAGCGTCCCCGCCCAGTAGGAAGCACGACCCAACACGGTTCTGCGGATGGGCTATTGACCGCGCCGATGCCCGGGCTTATCACCAAAGTACTGGTGCAGGTCGGTGACCGTGTGGAGGCAGGGCAGCGTCTCCTGGTGCTGGAGGCGATGAAGATGGAACAAGCTCTCTACGCTCCGTTTGAGGGCACGGTACGCCAGCTCAACGCCAAAGAGGGCGAGATTGTTCAGGAAGGGACTATCTTAGTGGAGATCGCTTCTCCAGACTAAGCGTTTGCCGACAGCGCCACTCGCGCTTGGT
>JBDNDR010000051.1:0-9662 GCA_046718995.1 Fimbriimonadales bacterium | reverse complement strand
GTTGGGCATGACGGCGTGGGGTGTCGGGTATGGCGGGTTGGGCATTTCTGCCGAGAGTATTTCCCCGTCACCCTGAGCGGAGCGAAAGGTCTCAGATGCTTCACTGCGTTCAGCATGACGGGAATGGGGTGTTTCTGTCGCGAGTGTTTCCCCGTCACCCTGAGCGGACGCGAAGGGTCTCAGATGCTTCGCTGCGCTCAGCATGACGGGAGGGGGTGTTGGGCATGACGGCGTGGGGTGTCGGGTATGGCGGGTTGGGCATTTCTGCCGAGAGTATTTCCCCGTCACCCTGAGCGGAGCGAAGGGTCTCAGATGCTTCACTGCGTTCAGCATGACATTCGCCGGCGCTCAGCATGACGGGAGGAGGTGTTGGGCATGACGGCGTGGGGTGTCGGGCATGGCGGAGTGAGGGCTTACTGCGTTGCACCTCTGAGCCTCTCCAGCAGGGCGAAGAGATCTCTGTGGCTTCGTGCAACTTGGGCACCGAGCGGGAGCAGTTGATTCCACAACTCGGTCGCCTGTCCACCTGTGTAGTCGCGTTCGCTGAAGGGGCGTACCTCTAACACCACCACAGGCACACCCGCTTTCAAAACGCCTAAGGCAAGCTCAAGGTTGCGCAAGTTGCCGTTCCCGAACGGGACATCGGCGACCACCACTACCTGCGCTCTGACGGCTTGCTCATACGCTTTCGCAAAGCTGACCTCGCCAATCGGGGAAAACGGTTGCTCAGTGATTGGCTCCAGCCCCAGCGTGCGCGCAACCTCCTCATCCGTATCCATCAGGTTCAGCACGCCGGTTCCAACGCGCCACCCAGCCTCCATCAGGGGATAGAATAGTTCGGTGCCCGCCCCACCCCCTGCAATCACGAAGGCGAACGGAGCATCGGGTGGCAGGTTCGGCACAACCTCAGGGCGCAGAGGAAACACTAACGGCTTGCCCGTGAGCGGGTTCTGACGCACCAGTGTAGGCGTATGATAGACTGACTCCAAAATCTCGGGTTGGAGCGCCTCACTGGGTGTTCCCTCTGCCACCAACCGTCCCCCTGCCATCAGCACGACGCGGTCGGCATATTCGCTGGCAAGGTTCAAATCGTGCAAAGAGACCAGAATCCCGATACCCTCGCCCACCACGCGCTCCCTGAGGCGACTGAGCAGTTGCACCTGATGGTGGAGGTCTAAGTGGGCGGTCGGCTCATCCAGCAGGAGGTACTGCGCTTTTTGGGCGAGTGCGCGCGCCAGGTTCACGCGTTGGCGTTCGCCCCCACTGAGCTGACTGATAAGCCGATGGCGCAACGCGCTCAGCCCCACGAACGCCAACGCCTCGTCCACGATGGCATAGTCGTCAGCCGTTGCTCCCCAGAATCCCCGTTGATGGGGATAGCGTCCCATCATCACCAGCTCCTCCACCCGAAAGCCCATCTCGGTAGGAGTCTCTTGGGGCGCATAACCCACACGGCGTGCGAACTCGGTCGGGCGATAGTCGCTGTAGGGGCGTCCGTCCAGTGTCAGTGTGCCTGAAAGGGGAGTTAGGGTGCGTGCCAGAGCGCGTATCAGCGTCGTTTTGCCCGAACCGTTCGGTCCAATCAGAGCGACTATCTCACCGGGGGCGACTTGGAGGTGGACATCCCACACGACCGCCCGTTTTTCGTAGCCTACACAGAGCGATTCAGCACAGATCATGGGCTACCGCGCTGTGCCCCGAAACACGCGCGCTAACTGCTTCTCGTACTCTGGTGGCGTGAGCGCAACAACGGTATCGCCCGGCTGAAGAATCAGGTTCGGGATTCCCAGCACCACCTGCCCACTGCGTATCACCGCCGAGAGGAGGGTATGAGGCGGCAAGGTCAACTCACCAATGCTCTTGCCTGCAACGGGCGATTCGGGAGTGACTTCGGCTTCAATCACCTCAATTTCCCCGCGCATCAGTGCCCCAATCGGTAGAACCTCGCCGTACTCGACTTCCTGCTCTAAGATATTGAAGATGAAGCGCGTGCTACAGATGGTCTCGTGGATTCCCAATCTAAAAAAGAGCGCTTCGTGGCGTGGGTCGCGCACGATGCTCAGCACCCGCTTGACATTGAAAAAGTTCTGGGCAATCTGGCAGATGATGAGATTATCTTCATCGTCGCCGGTCGCTGCGACCACCACATTGGCGCGGCGCGCCCCTGCCTCATTCAGCACACGCACCTCGCAGGCGTCGCCGTACATTACGCGTTCGCCCAGTTCATCGCTCAGTTCATTCGCTCGCTTGCGGTTTTTCTCTATGAGAAGGACCTCGTAGCCGTGTTGGTGGAGGGCTTTCGTCAGATGATAACCGATGTCGCCTCCACCTGCAATTAGCACATACATACCCAGTTCACCTCATCTCTATGGATGGAGTGTACCTAATGCGAGCGGTTATGACTGGAAGACGGCACGCAGGGCATCCGCGATGTGGCGCAGACCCAGTTCGGGGAAGAGGCGATACCCGCTGACCTCCGCCGTGATGTAGCCCGTGTAGCCGATACCCTCCAGCGCCGAGCGCACCGCCATCCAGGGCACATCCCCCTGCAGAGGGTTTGCGAACCCCTGAATGTTGCCTATGTCGGTGCGGAAATCTTTGACATGCACCCGCTTAATCCGCTTGCCCAAGATGCGTATCCAGTGCTGGGGATAGCCATAGTCCAAAATGTTGCCCGCATCAAAGTAGCACCCGACCCACTCGCTCCCTATCTCGTCAATCAGGCGTGCCATCTCCAGAGGGCTGAGTAGGAATCGGTTCCACACATTCTCTATGGCGATGGCGACCTTACGACGCTCGGCTTCCGGCGCTAAGGTCTGTAGGGCTTGCTTGGCACGCGCATAAGCATCATCATAAAACACATCGGGGGTCACCACACCGGGCACCACGAGGATGGCATCCACGCCCAGTGCTTGAGCTAAACGCAGCTGCTGTCGGCACAGCTCCACCGCTTGCTCGCGAATGGAGGGGTCTGGATGCGTGAACGGCACACCCCAGTAGACACCCGTAGACAGCGAGCTGAGTTCTATTGCCAGCTCATCCGCCATCTGCCGAATCGCACGGGCGTCCGCATCGCTCGTCTTGGGGCTAAGCACTCCATCGGTGTCCATATTGAACTCTATAGAATCGAAACCCGACTCTTTCGCCACACGCAAACAGGTGCGTGCATCCCAGTTGCCCGGCATCGTCCAGCGGTTAATCCCAATCTTGAAGGCACTCATAGTAATTGGGGATACGCTCTTGGTCGGGCGAATCCTGCGGAACGCTGGGTGTCTCTAATTCGTATGGAATTGTGGAGGTGAACCATGAAGGCGAATGTTGGCGGAATTGACCGCGTGCTGAGAATCGTGCTGGGTGCTGGGCTGATTGCCTGGGGCATTTTCGCTCAGAACTGGCTGGGCGTGTTGGGTGTACCCCTGCTCTTCTCAGGACTGACAGGACAGTGCTTCCTGTACCGCCTGTTCGGTATCTCTACCTGCCGCGTGCGCTAAGCCTGCGGAGAACTGTCCTGAATCTCGATAGGCACTACTCCCGAGCGTAGATAGAGGTCGCGCTTAGGATAGGGAATCTCTATACCATGCTGTTGGAACGCCTCGTAGATGGCGAAGTTCAAGTCGCTGATGAGCTTGCCCCGCTTATGGACAAGGGTCGTGCACCAGACGCGGAGCTCGAACTCTACCGCGCTGTCCCCAAACGCAATTAGGCGAACGACGGGAGGCGGGTCGTCCAGCACATCGGGATTCGCTTCGGCGACTTGGATGAGGATGCGTTCCACCAGCCGCAGGTCGCTTCCATAAGCCACTCCCACAGGCACACGGAACCGTACTTTGGGGTCGTTGCGCGTCCAGTTCACCACAGGCTGAGAGATAAATTGCGAATTGGGCACTATCACGGCGATATTATCGTTGGTCAACACGGTGGTCGCCCGCGCCCCGATTTCAAGCACCTGACCATCGATCTCGCCCACCTCCACGCGGTCGCCGACCTTGATGGGGCGTTCCAGTAAGATAATCACGCCACTCACGAAGTTGTTGGCGATGTTCTGAAGCCCGAAGCCGATACCGACTCCGATAGCCCCTGCCAACACGCTGAGCGCCGTGAGGTCGATACCCGCGCTCTGTACAAGCACGAATGTGCCGACCACCAGCAAGATATAGCGCGTCAGAGTGCCTATCGCCTCACGCGCTCCGATGTCCAACCGCGTGCGCGCCAAGAGACGCTTCGCTACCAGCACCTTAATCCGCCACGAGAGCAAATACAACAGCACAAAACTCAGTAGGAAAAGCAGGATTCCCCATGGGGTGATAGCGCTTCCGCCAAACTGTATCAAGGGGGTGTTGAGCCATTCACGGATTGGTGTCCAGACCTGACGCCAGCTCTCCATACTTCATTTGGTTCGCTTAATCGCCTCAGTTCCCTACTGCCCTGCTCAGCAGGAAAATCAGGGCAGGTGGTATACTGAACGCGTTGATGAAGGCAATCTGCAAAGTGGCGCCCGCTGAAGGGCTATCCATTCAAGAGGTACCCGAACCGACTCTGCGCCCCGGTATGGTTCAGGTTCGTGTGTTGCGCACCTCGCTCTGTGGTACCGACCTCCATATCTACCGCTGGGATCCGTGGGCGCAATCCCGCTTACGCCCCCCTCTGATTGTTGGGCACGAGTTCTGCGGCGTGATTGAGGCAGTCGGCGAGGATGTGAACGGTCTTAGTGTAGGTGATTTTATCGCAGGGGAGAGCCATATCGTGTGTGGGCACTGCACGCCCTGCCGATTGGGACAGGCGCATGTGTGCCTCAACACGCGAATCTTGGGGGTCGATGTGGATGGTTGCTTCGCCCCCCGAATCGTGGTGCCTGCGCAGAACGCCCAACGCACCGACCGTCGTATCCCCCCTGAGGTCGCTACGGTTCAAGACCCACTCGGCAACGCGGTGCATACAGTGCTTTCGGGCGAGGTGGCAGGCAAAACCGTGCTAATCACAGGGTGCGGCGCAATAGGACTGTTCAGTATCGCAGTGGCGAAGGCGTGTGGGGCAACACGGGTCTATGCCACAGAGGTACTGCCCCATCGCATCGAGCTGGCTTATCAGATGGGAGCGGATGAGGTGTTCAATCCCCTTCAACAAGACCCTGTGCCCGCCCTCCTGCGCCTAACCGATGGGCTGGGCGTGGATGTGGCGTTGGAGATGTCGGGACACCCTTCAGCCATCCCGCTCATCACGCAAGCAATCCGCCCCGGCGGCAGGATTAGCCTGCTGGGACTGTTCGCCGAACCGCTAACGGTAGACCTCAACGCACTGATTTTCAAAGGGGTAGAGATTCACGCTATCATCGGGCGACGGCTGTATCAAACTTGGGAAACGATGCAAGCCCTCCTGCTCTCGGGCAAGTTGGATGTGCGCCCTGCCATCACCCATCAGTTGCCTTGGTACGAATACGAACATGCCTTTGAACTGATGCGCACCGGCGAAGCGGGCAAGGTCGTGCTGGTGTGGGACGAGAAATGAAGATTGTGGCGTTGGATTACGGGCAGAAGCGGATTGGGGTTGCCGTCGCGCATACCGAGCTGGGTATCCCTCTGCCAGCGGAGGTGTTGCCCAATCAGTTAGATACCATCGTGGAGTGGCTCCAGCGCAACGGTGCCGAGTGCGTGGTGGTGGGAATCCCCTATCGGCTTCGTGGGGGCGAGAGCCAGCGTGCGCAGGAGGTACTCCAGTTCGTGGAAGCCCTACGCGCACGGCTCGCTATCCCCATAGAAACCCTTGATGAGCGGTTCACCACCCAGGAGGCGGAGCGCCGCCTGCGCGAACAAGGCAAGTCCACTCGCCAGCAACGCTCCATCAAAGACGCCCTGTCCGCCCAGCTGATTTTGGAGACCTACTTAGCGCGTCGAGGGAATCGTTAGCCCAAACGCCTCAACAGCGGCTCTAACTGCTCGGTGGACACGAGGCGGAAGCGGTTCTCCCGAAGCGTCTCGCGCTCTAAAAGACCAATCTCCACCGTGCCATCGCCCAACGCCTCGCGCAGAGTGGTGCGCGCCGTCGTTTCTGAGACCGATTCGGTCTCTTCTTGGGTGGCACTGTGCTGGGCGATGCCCCACGCCGTGAGTGCGATGGGCACGGCACTTTCAAAGCTGGGCACACCCGAAATCTGCGATTCCAGATAGTCCAGTGCGTTTTCCTCAGCCAGGTTTGTCCCTGCCAGCACGGCATAGTTATTCGCCTGCAAGAACTCGCCATCGTAATTAAGGAGGTAGAACAGGTCTTGCTCAGGCGTTGCTCCCAGCTCAGCGAACAGCCCGCGAAACACGAACGGCGCAGTGAACGGGTCGCCGAACGCCTTTTTGAGCGCGGGGCTGAGGGCGAACCCGACAACACGCTGGATGGTCACATCGTCGGGGCTGCGGATGAAACCCTCCTGGTGCGTGAAGTCCACCGCCGCAATCCGCATGGTCTCTACATCCGACTGATTGCCAATCCCAGCGAAGATGAGGCGGTCGTAGATTTCAAACACCTTGCGTCCCCGCCGACGCACGCTTACCAGCATGACGCCGTTATCGTAGCTGAGACCGACGACGGGGCTTCCTGCCTGAAGGCGGTTGCGAATATACTGGGCGCGCTGTTGGAGATTCTCTTGAAAATCGTAGGGCGTGAGCATCAGAAGTTCCTCCCACGAATGGACTGCACAATCTCGCGTAGGGTCTCCTCAGGCACGGTGAAGACGCCCTCGCGCGTGGCGTAGCGTGCGGTGGGCAGGATTTTGTCCACCCCACCCGTTGCCGAGTCGAGGTCGGAGGCGATGTCCAACATCAGAATCGCATCGCGCAGGACTTCGTCTAACGGACGCTGGCTGAACGGGCCGCGCGTGCGGGTGATGTAGTCGAAAATCCCGCGTATCCGCTCCGAACCGGAACCTGCCGAGCCATACTCTTGGGTTTCGAAGCGTGCCCCACTCACATCGTAGAAAAAGATTCTGCCCGAATCGGTGTTGGGGTCGTAGGCACTGAGGATAGGAATGAACAGCCCAATCCCTCCGAGAGCGTTGGGTAGGTTCGCCGAGAGGGCACGACTGACCTCTTGAAGCTTGCCGTCCAGGCTCATCGGCTGTAGCTGGTTGCGGGCGTAGTACTTGAAGGCGTGGCGCAGGTAGCGCACCACTTCCATCGCACGCCCATAGGCACCCGCGATGGCGATGAGGGTATGGTCGTCCAGCGGGACGATTTTGTCGGCGCGGTCATACATAATCATGTTGGCGGCGGTGGCGCGTCGGTCGCCCACATTCAGCACACCACCTTGAAACTTGAGGGCGATGACCGTTGTGCCATGGACTTCCATCGCCTCCGGGGTATGAGGCGCGTTCGCAGGCGTAGGCGTAAACAAGGGCAGCGGAGCGCCCGTGCGCGCCTGATACGCCTGCAGGAGCTGGAAAAAGTCACCTGCAGTCGTCGGGTTCATCTTACTCACCACTGCGTTGTCGGTAGCGTCGTGCCTGCTCAGGGTCGATGCGTCGCATCCGCTTGAGCAGTTCGTTGGTATCGGGACGCTTCACATCGGGCTTGCTCGGACCATCTCCATCCCCACCGGGGCGGGTGACGGGGTCCTGAGGAATCGGGCGACGCAGTCGCTCTTCAGCTTGCCATCTCATCGGGTTGCCTCCTGAATTAGTTTGACGAAGGTAGTTAGGTCGTGTGCCTCCGTCAGACGCAGGCACAAGGGGCGCAAATCGCCTTCGACCAGTCGGCTCAGGTCTAACCGCACCGTCTGGTCGTCGTTGCGCAGTGTGATTCGCTCCCAGTTGAGGGTCTCCACCTGGGGCGCAAAGCGTTGGACGCACAGCCCGCGTATGTAGGCGCGTGTGTCTTGAGGGGGTTGCTCCATCGCTACGGCGATGGCGTTCTCGCTCACCAAAGTTCGTATCTGCCCCTGCTCCACCAGAGCGTGGTACAGCCCTTCGGACGGGTCGATATGATGATAGGCTAAGTCCAGCGATTGGAGGAACGGGTCATCCCACGATAGCCCTTCCGATTCCACATAGAGGTTCAGCAGTTGGCGTTTGGCGAGCCAGTCGATTCGGTCAGCGAGCTGCTCAGGTTCGGTCTCCAGCGTATCCAGCACCGTCTGCCATTCGCTTAGGAGCCAATCGGTTTCGGCGTCGCGCCCGGTGTACCGTTTCTGCGCCTCCGCCAGATACTGGCGTTGGATATCCAGCGCGCTGATGACGCCCTCATCGGTGTCCACCAGCCACTTGCCATCGGGGTCACGCGAGAGGCTCTGGGCGGTGCGCACAGGGTCACGGAGAATCGTGGTGGTGTGCCAGCCGTCCTCCAGCAAGTCCAGCACAAGTGCGGTTGTGCCCACCTTGAGTGCGGTGGCATACTCGCTCATGTTGGCGTCGCCGCAGATGACATGGAGCCGTCGGTAATAGCGCATCTTGGCGTGCGGCTCATCGCGGGTGTTGAAGATGGGACGCCGATAGAGCGTCTCCACATTCATGATGTCCATATAAAAATCGGCGCGCTGAGAAATCTGGTACGGCACACGCGGGATGGGGTTGACCTCCACGCCCACCTTGCCCGCCCCTGCGTACAGGAGACGCGTGGTCAAAAAGGGCACCATCGTCATCGCCAGCAGGTCAAACGATACCTCCCTCTGGAGCAGATAGCTCTCGTGGCACCCGTAGCTGCTGCCATGCAGGTCGGTGTTGTTTTTGTAGAGGCGGACGGTGTAGTTTGAGCGTTTGGCAAACGCTTCCGCACAGGTTTGCACGATGCGTTCGCCGGCTTTGTCGTGGGCGATGAGGTCTAACAAGCGTCGGCACTCAGGGGTAGCATATTCGGGATGGGCGTGGTCGTTATAAAAGCGTGCGCCATTCCCCAGCACATGGTCGCTTCGTACTTCCCGTTCGGACAGCGAGACGGGATGCTCACGCTCGATTTGGGCGTCGTTGGGGTCAACGGCGAGATGGTCTACGCGGAATCCACGCATATCGCGTCGGGGGTCTTCCAAGCGATAGTCCCAATGCTTCACGGCGGGGAACGGGCAGTTGCGCAGGAGGGCAACGGCATCCATCACTTGGTCCGAGACACTCCGCCCCTCCACATACAGCCCATACTCGGTCTCTATCCCCACAAGGCGATTCACAGGTCTATTATACCCTGATTAGAGCGCGATCCCCCTTGCAACCCTTCGGTTGGCGCCTGCGTTCATCGTTTGCTGGGCGTTCCTCTTCTGCACTCTTGACGCACCCGAAACCTATTGGGTATACTCTTGACGACTAAGGAAGGCTAAGGAGACTACAAGCGTGGAAGAACATCATGTCTCGCCGTGGGTCTTTGCGTTTTTCGCTGGCATCGCTGCGTTGGTGCTGGTGATTTTTGCGATTCTCAGCACTCGCAATCTTCAGAGGCGTCCGGGGCGCTTGCAGAACTTCGCAGAGGTCATCTATGAGTTCTTTGATAACCTCGCGGTCAGCGTGGTAGGCGAGCACGGACGCAAATATGTGCCGCTTGCAGGCACGCTGTTTCTATTTATTCTCATCTCAAACTTGATGGGTCTCATCCCGCCCGGACTTGCCCCCACCGCCACGCTCAACACAACCATCCCGCTGGCGGTGATTGTTATTCTGTATGTTCAGTACGAGGCGATTCGGGCACGCGGGATAGCAG
>JBDNDR010000050.1:0-9669 GCA_046718995.1 Fimbriimonadales bacterium | reverse complement strand
CGGCGTCGGGCAGAGGTTGAATCACAATCGGGGCAATTAGGATAGCGACTAAGTTCATGACCTTGATGAGCGGGTTGAGTGCAGGACCCGCAGTGTCCTTGAACGGGTCGCCGACGGTATCACCAATCACGCCTGCCTTGTGTGCATCGGTGCCCTTCCCGCCGAGGAAGCCATCCTCTATGCGCTTTTTGGCGTTATCCCATGCACCGCCTGAGTTC
Source organism: Fimbriimonadales bacterium (assembly GCA_046718995.1). Taxonomy (GTDB): domain Bacteria; phylum Armatimonadota; class Fimbriimonadia; order Fimbriimonadales; family GBS-DC; genus CAKZQI01. The sequence continues at coordinate 9,451 of JBDNDR010000050.1, read as the reverse complement.
GCCAGCAGCACCGCCAAAAGCTGGGCGGATAGAATCGCACCCGCCAGATAACCTCCGAGCGCCTGAGCACCTGCAAACACATACTGATTCTCGCCAAGCGTCACGGGCGCAGCACCGATACTCAGCCCAAATCCCACTGCAAGGGGCAGGGCAATCGCTAAGATACCCGGACCGAGAAGCTCGCGCTGAGCCGCCGCGGTCACGATGTCCACACAGCGTCCATAATCGGGGGTGTCGGTATGGTTGAGGATTCCCGGCTTCTCCCTGAACTGGCGACGCACCTCGTGAATCATCTCAAACGCCGAGCGTCCCACCGCCATAATGGAGAACGCGCTGAACAGGAACGGAGCCGCACCGCCAATCAGCAGACCGATGAACACAATCGGCACATCCACGGGCAAGCCACCGAACACATCTTTGAGCGCCATCCCATTCTGCGAGGCGACATTAATCAGCTCGACCAGGCGCGAGTCCTCCACAAATGAGTGGAATAACGCTACCGCCGCCACCACCGCCGTCGCTATCGCGAAGCCTTTGGTGAGCGCTTTCGTGGTGTTGCCCACCGCGTCCAAGCGCAAGACAATCTTGTCGCCTGTCAGCCCGCTGGCGTTCGGCTTTTCGCCGTGCTCCTTCAACGCGCCCGACATCTCGAAGATACCGTTCGCGTTGTCCGAGATGGGACCGAAGGTATCCATCGCTAAAATATAGCCTGTGGTCGCCAACAGTCCCAGCCCGGTGAGTGCAATCCCGTAGAATGAGAGCATCGGACCGTCGTAAAGCCCCGGTGGGAAGATGAACAGCGGTGCCAGCAACGCCGACGCAATCGCAAACACCGACCAGACGCTCGACTCCAGTCCGTAGGCGAAACCTTGAATAATCAGTGTGGCGGGTCCTGTGGAGGCTGACGCCGAAATCTCCTTGACGGGCTTCTTCTCGGTGGAGGTGAAGTACTCGGTTATGCGCTCAATCAGCACGGCGACCACCACACCGAACGCCGTCGCCACCCAGAAGCGCCACCAGTCCACCACAACGCCCGACTTGAGGGTGATGTTCTGCATAAAGAAGTACGCCACTCCTAAGTTGCCAACCATTGCAAGGAGCGCAGAGACCCAGAAGCCCCGGTTGATGGGTTTCATCGGGTTCATATCGGCACGGTCTTCACCCCGCACCGCAAGCACACCGATAATCGACGCCACCACACCGACCCCGCGCACCAGCAGGGCGAACATCACCAGCTTCATCGCGCTGGCAGGGGTCAACACGATACTTGCGGCGACACCCAGAATAATCGCAGCGACGAGGGTGACCTCATACGATTCGAACACATCCGCCGCCATCCCCGCGCAGTCGCCCACATTGTCGCCCACATTGTCGGCGATGGTAGCGGGATTGCGTGGGTCGTCTTCAGGGATACCTGCTTCCACCTTACCCACGAGGTCGGCACCGACATCGGCACCTTTAGTAAAGATTCCGCCGCCTACGCGCATGAACAGCGCCGCGAGCGAACCACCAAACCCGAAGCCGACCAGCACGAACATCGCCTTCTCGCGGAACAACAGGAAAATCACCGTGGCGCCCAGTAGCCCCAGCCCGACGGTGAACATACCGCTCACTGCGCCAGCGCGGAAGGCGGTCTCCAGCGCACCCTTGAAGGTCGTGAGTGCTTTTGCTGCGGTGCGGAGGTTGCCCCGAACCGCCATATACATCCCGACATAGCCTGCGCCGTAAGAGGCAAAAACACCCAAGAAGAACGCTATCGCGATGCCCGCTCCCAAAAGCATGCCCTCGCCGGGGTAAATCCGCTCATACACAGGACGGTATAGGAAGAAAAGCCCCGCGGTGATTGCCAGCACGAACCAAATCATCGTGCTGACCTGGCGCTTGAGGTAAGCGTTGGCGCCATCTTGGATGGCACGCGCCACTTCCTGCATCCGCTCCGTGCCGGGGTCTTGCGCCAGTGTCCAGCGCAGCAGGTAGAAGCCGAACCCCAACGCCAAAAACGACAGGAAGAGCACGACCCCCAAAATCAGATACTCTTGGCTTCCAAAGGGGGGTAGTTCAACCGCTTCTGCAGAAAACGCTTTCAGCACTCCAAGCAGCCATAATCCTGCAATTGCACCGATACGAACGGGTATGACTGCCAACCCGCGTCGGTTGCCAGCTTTGGCATGTTCCATCGCTAACTCCTCCTTGTGTCCGTAAAGTTGTGATGGCAACCGTTTTTCGCTTGGGTCAAGCAAATTCCTGCCAAATTCTGAAACTCTTCGGTGGGATTGGGCGTATTAATAGGTACGCAGTAAAAAAATGCCGGGGCTTCTGCAGCCCCGGCCATTGGGGGGTGAGTGGTCTGTGTGTCAGTAGGGGGATGGTGAAGTCTTGCGTGCCTCGTTCTTCTCCTCAGCAACCTCAGCCACCAGCGCTTCGGTCGTCAGGAGCATCGAGGCGATAGACGCTGCGTTCTCCAGAGCGGTGCGCGCGACCTTAGCAGGGTCAACAATCCCTGCAGGAATCATCTCCACGAACTCGCCCCTCGCTGCGTCAAAGCCGTGCCCGCTGGGTAGCTCCTTGACCTTTTCTACAATCACGGAGCCTTCCAGACCCGCGTTGTTGGCTATCTGGCGGAGCGGCTCTTCTAAGGCACGGCGCACGATGTGGACGCCAATCTTCTCATCGCCTTCCGCTTCAACGGCATCCAGCGCCTTAATGGCGTTGACGAGGGTCACACCACCGCCGGGTACGATTCCCTCTTCAATCGCTGCCTTGGTGGCGTTGATGGCGTCCTCAAAGCGGGCTTTCTTCTCTTTGAGTTCGGTCTCGGTTGCCGCACCGACCTTGATGACCGCCACGCCGCCAGCGAGTTTCGCCAGACGCTCTTGGAGCTTCTCGCGGTCATAGTCCGACTCGGTGGTCTCAATCTGCTTGCGGATTTGGGCGATGCGTCCCTGAATCGCTTCGGGTTTGCCAGCGCCTCCCACGATGGTGGTGTACTCCTTCTCCACGATGACCTTCTCGGCAGTGCCCAGCTGGTCTAAGCGTACATTCTCCAGCTTGATGCCGAGGTCTTCCGTGATGAAGGTACCGCCAGTGAGGGTGGCGATGTCTTCCATCATCGCTTTGCGCCGCTCGCCGAAGCCGGGTGCCTTCACCGCCACACAGTTGATGGTTCCGCGCAGTTTGTTCACTACGAGGGTCGCCAGCGCCTCGCCCTCCAAGTCCTCGGCGATAATCACCAGCGGTCTACCTGAACGCAGAACCTGCTCCAGTATGGGCAGAAGGTCTTGCACGGCGCTAATCTTCTTTTCGTAGAGGAGGATGTAGGGGTTCTCCAGCACCGCTTCCATCCGCTCAGGGTCGGTGATGAAGTAGGGCGAGATGTACCCGCGGTCAAAGCGCATGCCCTCCACCACCTCCAGGGTGGTCTCGGTGCCTTTCGATTCCTCTACGGTAATCACGCCGTCCTTTGTGACTTTCTCGATGGCGTCGGCGACCACCTTACCGATGGCAGTGTCGTTCGCCGAGATGGTAGCGACCTGCTCAATCGCTTGGCGTCCCTCTACCGTAATTGCGTTCTTGTGGATGTACTCTACAGCCGCGGCGACCGCCTTGTCAATCCCACGCTTGACCAGCATAGGGTTCGCACCAGACGCAACGGCTTTCAAACCCTCTTTGAAAATTGCTTGGGCGAGTACGGTTGCTGTGGTGGTGCCGTCGCCTGCGACATCGTTGGTCTTGGAAGCCACTTCGCGCACGAGCTGGGCGCCCATGTTCTCAAATCGGTCTTCTAACTCAATCTCTTTTGCGATGGTGACTCCGTCGTTGATGACGGTCGGGGCACCGAACTTTCGCTGGAGGACGACATTTCGCCCACGCGGTCCCAGCGTCACCTTGACTGCGCTGGCGATGGCATCCACGCCCCGCTCTAACGCCTGCCTTGCTGTCTCGGTATACAGTATCTCTTTGCCTGCCATGGCTCACCCCTCCTTAGCTTTCCAACACGGCGAGGATGTCGTCTTCCCTGAGAATGATATACTCTTCGCCACCGATTTTGATTTCCGTACCGCCGTACTTAGAGAACAGGACTTTATCACCGACTTTCACATCCAGCGCGACGACTCGTCCGTCATCCATTACCCGTCCTGTTCCGACCGCCATCACCTCGCCCTCTTGCGGTCGCTCCTTCGCAGTATCTGGCAATATAATCCCGCTCTTAGTCATCTCTTCTGCACTTTTAGGTCTCACTACAACTCTATCGCCGATAGGCTTAAGCATTCCAACACACCTCCTTCTTACTTGGAAAGACGGTTTATTAGCCCTTCATAATTTTGGCACTCGCCCGTCGCGAGTGCCGTTCGACTATATGTATACCCGATGGTTGACACCGATGTCAAGGGGTTAGGGCGGTTTCCTTATGAATTCCGGGTTTTTGATTGACTCGTGGGTCAAAAACTCGCCCATTTCACGGGGAAAACGGGCAATTTCCCGAATTGGACAGCAGGAAACGCCGTAAGAGGAGCGTACAATAAAAAAAGGGACGACAGGCAAAGGAGAGCAAAACCTGCCGCCCCAAGAGAGGTGTTTAGTTGCTTGCTACTATTAAAGACGGTTAAAGCACCCAAAAAGTTCCCGAAGTTCGGGTAGAATCGGGGCGTATGGGCAGAACAGTTTCACTCAAGCCAGTCGTCGAGTCCATCCTCCACGCCGACACCTTCGCCATCGTTGCCCACCTCCATCCCGATGGGGACGCTTTGGGCAGTGCGCTCGCCCTCTATCACGCGCTCAAAGCCCTGCACAAGCACACCGTCCATGTGTTCTGCCACGACCCTGTGCCCGAAATCTATCGGTTCTTACCCGGCAGCTGCGCCGTCTGCCACGATGCCCAACCGCGCACGACCTATGATATGGCGATAGTGTGCGACATGAGTCAACTCAGTCGTGCTGGCAAATTTGAACCGCTCATCCGCTCCGCACGCCAGATTGTGCAGGTTGACCACCATGTGCCGCTGGAACAGTTCACCGACCTGCGCGTGGTGGATACCCGAGCTGCGGCGACCGCCGAGCTGGCTTATCAGCTCATCCGCGCGCTCCAAGTTCCTATCACAACCGAGATTGCCACCTGCCTGCTCACAGGCATCGTGACCGACACCTTCTCGTTCAAGTTCCCGAACACCACGCCGCGGACTCTCCGCATCGCCAGCATCTTGCAAGCCCGTGGTGCCAATCTGAGCGCCATCAATGAAGAGGTGTTCGAAACCCGTTCCTTCTCGGCGGTCAAACTGCTTGGGCTGGCACTATCCACCATCCAACGCACACCCGATGGACGCATCGCTTGGGTTTCGGTATCCCGCAAGGCGTTTGAGGAAGCAGGCGCCAGCGAAGATGAGACCGAGGGTATCGTCAACTTCGCCCGTTCGGTTCGGGGCGTCGAGGTCGCTATGTTCCTGCGTGAGACTCCCAACCACAAGGTACGCGTGAGCCTGCGCAGTCGGGGCAAGGTCAATGTCGCCGAAATCGCCAATCGGTTCGGTGGGGGCGGGCACGAAAACGCCGCCGGATGCACCTTAGAAACTACCCTCGCCGAAGCCGAAAAGCTCCTGCTGAAAGAGGTTCAAGCATGGATGGTGTGATTAACCTCATCAAACCCAGCGGGATAACCTCGCATGATTTGGTAGACCGCCTGCGCGCCATCGCCCGCCAGAAGGAGGTGGGGCACGCCGGGACGCTCGACCCGATGGCAGACGGCGTGATGCTCTGCCTGCTGGGACGCGCCACACGCTTGACCCCCTACCTGCATACGCTCCATAAGTACTATCAAGGCACGATGACACTCGGCATGCGCACCACCACCCAAGATGCCGAAGGGGAGGTGTTCCACGCCACCGACGCCAGCCATATCACGCTGGAACAGGTTCAAACCGTCGCCAAACAGTTCATCGGCACCATTCAGCAAATCCCCCCTATGTACTCTGCGGTCAAAATCGGTGGGCAAAAACTCCACGAACTCGCCCGACAAGGGGTAGAAGTAGAGCGCAAACCCCGCCCGGTGACTATCTATGCGCTGGAGATTCTCAACTTCCACCCGGGCGAACACCCGCGCGTAGAGTTCCGTGTGGAGTGCGGAAGTGGTACCTATATCCGCACACTGGCATCCGATATTGGCGACCAGCTCGGTGTGGGGGCTTACCTGAGCCAGCTCACGCGAACGGCAATCGGTGTGTTCCGTCTGGAAGATGCCCACACGCTGGACGAGTTGAACGACTCTGAGCATCTGCAGTCGCTCCTTATGAAGCCAGCGGATGCCCTCTACTTTATGCCCCGCTGGAAGCCGACCCCTGCCGTACTGGAACGGCTCCTGCACGGCAACTATGTTCAAGCCGAACATCCGCTCTGGACACCCGGCAACCATGTGTTAGTGATGGAGGATGAGACGACCGTAGCTCTGATTGCGCGCTGGCTCCCACCGCTCCTGCGTCCAGTGCGGGTGATACGCGCATGAGCTGGGTGCTGGATAGCGCCTCTATAGAGGGACACCTGTCCGATGGGTGTGCGCTGACCATCGGCGTCTACGACGGGGTTCATCGGGGTCATCATGCACTCCTGCGCCACACCGTTGCGTGGGCACGGGCGCATGGACTACCTGCGGTGGTGCTGACCTTCGTACCCCACCCGATGGCGGTTCTGCGTCCCGACCAAGCCCCGCGCATGCTCTGTTCCCTGTCACATCGGGTGAACCGCCTGCTCCAATTGGGGATTGATGTGGTAGTGCTCCAGCCGTTCGATGACGAGTTCGCCCAGCTCAGTGCCGAACAGTTCATCTTGCGCGTCCTTCAAGACCGGCTCAACGCCAAAGCAGTGGTTGTGGGCGACGATTTTCGGTTCGGGCATCAGCGCACTGGCACGATAGAGACCCTGCGCCAAGCCTCCGCCTTCGAGGTCATCAGTGTACCCGCCGTGCTGGATGAAACGGGGGAACGCATCTCGTCCACCCGCGTGCGTCAGTGGGTCGCCGAGGGTCAGGTCGAGTCGGCGCGCCAGTTGCTCGGCGAGCCGTTCACTTGGGAGGGCGTCGTGGTTCAGGGCGAGCGACGCGGACGGGAACTGGGCTACCCCACAGCCAACCTGTGCGCGTTGGAACCGCTCCTGTTGCCCGCGCCGGGCGTCTACGCCTGCCGTGCCCAGCTGGACGACCGTATCTATCCAGCGGCGGTCAGCGTGGGAACCCCGCCGATGTTCCCCAACGCGCCCGGCATGGTGGAGGCGTTCCTCATAGGCTATGAGGGCGAGGAGTTCTATGGGTGCCCGATGACGCTCCAGTTCCTTGCGCGTCTGCGCCCCCAGCAGAAGTTCGACAGCATAGACGCCCTCAAAGCGCAGATGGCGCAGGATGTAGAGCGCACCTTAGCAGTTGCAGAGCAGACAGTGGCGGTCTAAGCGTGGTTTGCAGGCTTTAGCCGTATCGCCGTCGCCTGGCGGAGATGATTTCGGTGTTCGCCCCGTACCAGTGCAGTCCGCCCCCATAGCGCCCATGTTCCATCTTGATACAGCGGTCGACAATCACCTTCAGCCCGGCGCGCTCTGCTCGCTCCGCCGCCTCCAAGTTCACAATCCGCAGCTGGAACCAGACGCACCACGCGCCCTTCTGAATCGCCTGTTCCACAATCGGCACACATTCGCGTGCTGGGCGGAAGATGTCCACCACATCCACTGGGTCAGGCACGCTCAGCAGGTCGGGATAACAGCGCTCCCCAAGAATCGTGTCCGCCGAGGGGTTCACAGGGATAACTCGGTAGCCCTCATATTGCAGGTACGCCCCGACCATATTGCTCGCCTTGTAGCGGTCGGTGGACATACCGACGATGGCGATGGTGCGTGCGTTGCGGAGCACCTCTCGAATCGTGTCGGTGTCTTGGTAACGCGCCCGCAGTTCGGGGGGCAGAACCGTGTTCAGTGTAATTTCGCAAGCAATCGGTTCATACATCGCTCATTTCTCCTTGTCTATCGCCCACAGCGCTTGGTCTAAGTCCCACAGGAGGTCGTCCAGCGTCTCCAAGCCGATGGAGAGCCGTATCAGTTCGGGTCCGATGCCCGCTTTGCGCAGCTCCTCATCCGAAAGTTGCTGGTGCGTGGTGGAGGCGGGATGAATCACCAGACTGCGCACATCGCCCACATTCGCCAAGTGGGAGAAGAGTTGCAGGCTCTGGATAAAGCGTTTACCTGCCTCACGAGGGTCTATACCGTTGCTCTTAATCCCGAACGAGAAGACCGCTCCCGGCTTACCCTGCAGGTATTTCTGCGCCAGCGCATAGTCGGGGTGGTCGGGCAGTCCCGCATAGGAGACCCAAGCGACACGCGGATGCTCCTTCAAAAACTGAGCGACGCCAAGCGCATTCTGAACATGGCGGTCCATTCGCACCGAGAGTGTCTCAATCCCTTGCAGAATCAGGAAGGCGTTGAAGGGTGAGAGGCTCGCTCCCACATCGCGCAAGGCTTCCGCGCGCACCTTCATCAGGAACCCATAGTGCCCAAAGGTGTCGTAGAAGCGTAGGTTGTGGTAGGCAGGTGAGGGGTCAGCAATCGTGGGGAAATGGCTGTAGTCGAACTTGCCCGATTCCACCACGATGCCCGCAATCGAGTTGCCATGCCCGCCCAGAAACTTCGTAGCGGAGTGAAGCACAATAGTTGCGCCCCACTCGATCGGTCGGCACAGGTAGGGCGTGGCGAAGGTGTTGTCCACAATCAACGGTATCTTATGGGCATCGGCTATCTGGGCGAGTCGCTCAATATCCAGCACGCTTCCGCTGGGGTTACCGACCGTTTCGCCGTACAGGGCACGGGTGCGCGGGGTGATGGCACGCTCCCAACCCTCCCAGTCGTGAGGCTCCACGAAGTGGACTTTCACACCGAGCTTTTTAAAGGTATGCACGAACTGGGTAACCGTGCCCCCGTACAGATGGCTGGAAGCGACCACCTCATCGCCCGGCTCCAGCAAAGCGAAAAAGGTCAAAAACTGAGCCGCCATCCCACTGGCGGTGGCAACCGCTCCTGTGCCCCCTTCCAGCGAAGCGACCCGCTCTTCCAGAACCGCTGTGGTGGGGTTATTGATTCGGGTGTAGATGTTGCCATACTGCTTGAGTTCAAACAGTTGCGCCGCATAGTCGGGGTCATAGAACACATAAGAGGTCGTCTGATAAATCGGCACGGCGCGCGCGCCAGTGTGAGGGTCGGGTACATGTCCGGCGTGGAGCATGCGTGTCTCAAAACCGAACTGGCGCCGCTTCGGGAATCGCTCACCTGCGCTCATAGCGTGAAAAGTATACCTTCGGGGGCTTGAGGCTCAGCCAAACAGTTCCGTCACCGCAACCTGAAAGCCCGGTAGCACGGGGTCGCCTGTGAGCGTATCGCTCTCCGAAAGCGCCTTGAGCGTGCCATCGGGACGCCACACCTCCACCACGCG
>JBDNDR010000005.1:0-20237 GCA_046718995.1 Fimbriimonadales bacterium | reverse complement strand
GCATTGACCATCATCGGCGACGGAGCAATCCCCCACCCGAATGTGTTAGGCGCATTCATTCGCTCCGACACGCTGGGACGCAACACGACTTACGGCAACCTATATGATATCTGGCGCGTGCAGTGCCGAAATCCGATTACGCCTTCTGTATTGGCGTCATACCTCCCGCGCACCGAGCGTGAACCCATCAACTTGGTCGGAGGCTTCCGCGATAAGCTCCATGCGCCCCGCATGATTATGTGGGCAAGCCCCTACACAGGAAATGTGTGGGCAGGGAAGGGGCATATCTTAGACCCCGAGGTGCAGACACTCCTGCGCAACTTCCTGAATCAGAGCGGTCGTATGCTTATGAGCGGTCAAGACATCGCTTGGGCGCTCAGCCTTCGCGGTGGGACTGCGAGCCAGTTCCTGGCTCAAACGCTACGCGCACAATACGAATCGGATACAGCCGCCGATGTTGTCATCGGACCCTATCAAGGGCTACGCCGTCAGCTCGTCTCGGATGGTTTGCAAGCTGAAAACGAAGACCCCAACCCCATTCCGAACAATCCGGGCGGTATCGGCATCTGGATTCGGATTGAGGGCGGTGCTTCACAGTTGGATCCCCCAGTCTCTCTGAGGATTTCCCATCCGGGTCAATATGTGATTACCCCGACGGGTGACTTCTTTGATGTGATTCCTCCAGTGGGAGCTGGTTCTGGTCCGCTCTACACCGATGCGGCGTGGAACCAGGTCTGGCTTGACTCGCTGGTAGTTGATCCGCCTACAGCAGCTCCGTATCGCTATCAGCCGAATGAGGGCAACCCACCGCTTCAGCTCCGAGCAGGTTCGTATTATGTCGACAGCGGTACACGGTCCAAGGTGGTCTTCCTCTCCTTCGGCTTGGAAGGTGTGAACTCGGCTTACAACGACACGGGTATTCCGGGCTTGCTCTGGTGCCGCTCGCAGCGCAACAAGGTACTCCATAACGCCTTCGCATGGATGACCCACGGGGTTGTGCAAGGGGTCGTTCGACAATACAATCCCGACACGAACTCTTACACGCCTTTGCCACGCGCGTTAGTAAAAATCATCGGTTTGACCCCCCAGAGCGTGCAGCTGCAAGAGGTCGGCTATGCGATTACTGACTCGAACGGCTTCTATCGAATCGTCGGGATTGAGGCAGGCACCTATGTTGTTGATGCCGAGCGTCCCGGCTTCCGCACCCAGCACCCTGAGGTTGTGACGATTGTAGCCAACACAGCGACAGTCAACCTCATCATGCTTGCAACACCGCCGGGGCAGATTTCGGGACGCGTTGTGGATATCAATGGTCAGCCAGTGCGCTACGCGCTCGTGCGTGCCACGAACACGACCGACCCTGAGATTGTGCGGGAGATCCTGTCTGATATTGATGGCACCTTCTTGATACCGCGTGTGCCTGCAGGCAGTTATGATGTTACCGTTGTGAGCGTCGCTGGCGACAACTACACCCTACCGCCTGCACAGCCCACACCGGATGGGGTCTTCCGAAATGTTCAAGTGGTTGGTGGTCAAACTGCGCAACTGCCCTCCGACTTTGTGTTGGAGCCACTGCCGGGTACTGTCAGCGGTGTGGTGCGCGATGCGGATACGAGCGAGCCGATTGCAGGCGCACGCGTTACCGCCACGATTGGCACCATCACGCGTGCGGATGTAACGACGGATGGAACGGGTGCCTACTCGTTTGAGGTGCCGGCTGGGCAGTATGTGATTACGGCTACGGCACCGGGCTATGCGCCGGGCGCTCAGACGGTGACCGTGCCTTCGGAAGACACCATCACGGTCGACTTCGCACTGAGTAAGCTTCCGCCGGGTTCCATTTCAGGGCGTGTGGTACGCCGATTCGGCGGCGCTCCTGAGCCGGGTGTGTTGATTGAGGTCTTGTTCAACACGGCAGTTGTTGCCACCACGACCACCGACAGCAACGGCAACTACTCGCTGAGTTCGGTTCCGCCGGGCAACTATGTGGTGCGTCCTTCTAAGACCGGGTTCACCTTCATTCCGGCAACCCGCACCATCACGGTCAACCCCAGCCAGAACACGGCAGTGCCGAACTTCCAGTCGGAGCCGCTGCGCACCTTCTTCCGTGGGCGGTTCTTGGTCTCGGCGCCCTACGACTACACGACCGATGTGAAGGCGCTGTTGGATGTGCCTGCTACTTCCAACTTCCGCTTCTTCGGTTGGGATGCGGATCAGGCACGCTACCTGTTCCATCCGAACCCCGCGGTGAGCACTTTCCGACTGGGGCGCGGTTACTTCATTGAGACCGATGAAGACCTGCCTCTGGCGACTGAAGGCACGCCGGCACCCAACGCGCCGTTCCAAATCAACCTGAAGCGGGGCTGGAACCTGATTGGCAACCCGTTCCTACAAGATGTGAACTGGGACGGCGTGCAGTTCATTGACCCGGATACGAGTGCCACCATCTCTCTGCCGACGGCGGTGGGCAAGCAGCTGGTTGCCAATGCGTTGTGGGGCTACAGCTTCGGGAGCTACATCGCCACTCGCCGGATGAAGGTCTGGGAAGGCTACTGGGTCTACGCTTTCCGCGATGTGACCTTGGTCATCCCACCGACTGCGGTCTTTACCTCTGCGGCGGCGAGCCGGAGCGTCGCCAACGCTGGGATGGGCTGGCGCTTGACGATTGAGGCTGTTTCGGGCGATGCGTTAGACCGCGCTTATGTCGGGGTCTCGCGCTCGGCGACCTCGGGCTACGATAATGAACACGATATGCTGAAACCGCCGGCGCTGAGCGACAACGCGGTGCGTATCACGATGCCACGACTTGACTGGGGCGCAGTGAGCGGCGACTATGGCGTGGACATTCAGCCGATGACCCGCAGCGCCAGCTGGGAGTTCGTGGTGGAGACCGATACGCCCAATCGCGAGGTCACCTTGCGTTGGCCCGACATCCAGCAGATGCCCCGCTCGGCGAACCTGGTACTGGTGAACCTTCAGACGGGCGAACGCCGATTCCTGCGCACGACCGGTTCCTACACCTTCCGCAGTAGCGGTGTCAGTCGGTTCCGCTTGGAGATGGCTTCCAGTGGCGGTCTCCTGCGAATCAACAACCTACAGGTCACCAGCGGTCGTGGGAACCAGCATACGGTGGCGTTCAACTTGACAGGAGACGCCAGTGTGCAGGTGAACATCGTTGCTGGCGGTAAGGTGGTTCGCAGTTTGATGAACCAAGCCAGCCGAAGCGCTGGACTGCAACAAGTTTCTTGGGATGGACGCGACCAGAACGGGATTGCGCTTCCGCCCGGCTCGTATACCGTTGAGATACGAGCCACCAGCGAGGATGGTCAGACAGCGCGGGCTGTGACGACCCTCATCCTCACACGCTAAATAACGACGATAGAAGGAGGAGCGACCAGAGTGAATACACGGATGAGACGGATCTGGGCGACACGAACGGGACTAATCGGTGTCTTGAGCATGCTGATGGTGGGCGTGTTCTACCCGCTGGGCGTAGCACGCGCTTATGCTCAGCTGGTGCAACTGCCTCGTGTTGCCGTGATCGACTTTGAGAACAAAAGCGGATATGGTGGAGCCAGTATCGCCCGCGCTGCGACCGATGCGGTTGCGGGCGAGTACCAAAAAACAGGGCGCTTTGAGGTACTGGCACGGGGCGAGATTGAACAGCAGCTCCGCGACTTGGACCTGTTCCCCCCGTTAGACCGTACCGGCTTCCTGCGCTTGGGACGCGCCCTGCAAACCGAGACCCTCGTCACCGGTGAGGTGAATGCGGTCACCTTCGTCGGCTCGCCGAAGCAGGCTCAGGTCGTGATGACGGTGCGCGTGATTGACATCGCTTCGGGCGAACCCATCAACGGTGCGGTGGCAACGGGCTTCAGCAACCGTCGCCCTGGCTACACCGGCGATGACGACACACTCGTGGCGGAAGCCGTGCGCAACGCCGCCTTCGAAGCCGTACGCACCATCCAGAACTACACGATTCCCGAAGCCACCGTGTTGACCACGCGGGCGGGTAAAGAGGTCTTACTCAACCGAGGCATCCGCGGCGGCTTGAAGCCCGGAATGGATATGGTGGTCGTGCGCCGTGGGGAAGAGGTCGGGCGAATCCGAATTACCAGCGTGTCGGACAGCGATGCGGTGGGCGAGATTACCGCTGTGACTCGCGGGATTCAGTCGGAAGATAAGGCGCGTGCGATTTACCAGGTTCCAACGGTGCAGGTCCGAGCGGGTAAAGTCACGACCCAGACCCCGCGTCAGCGTGGTCGGGGCAACCAAGCCCTCAAGGCTCTGGGACCCATCTTGGTGTTGGGCTTGATTGCGCTGGGCATTAGTCGCGCCTCGTCGGGCGGCAACACGCCAGTTCAAGATGTGATTGCGGAAGCCACAACCGATGGTAATCCCGCAAACCCCTTGCCACAGGTACGCATCACTTGGAAGCGTACGCTCTTCTCCAAGAGCAATCCCGACCTGGTCCAGTGGCAAATCTTTCGCTCGGATGTGCAGGGCACCGACGGCAATGGTAATCTTACCCCCGTCGGTGTCACCCCTGGCAACCAGAACCTCTTTATTGACACCACCTTCCCACGCACCTTCAGCTATGCCAGCCTGCCACGCGAAGGGAGTGAGGACTTGGAGCTGGAAGAGGTTGATGGCGCGCCTGGGGTTGCTTCAGGTCAGGTCTATACCTACCAGTTGGCACTGGTTTACCGTGAGCAGCGCGCTGCCGAAGGGGAGGTCATCACCTTGTTCCGCCTCTCCGACCGTGTGCGCTCGGGACAGGTGACCGTACTTCTGCCCGTGCAGCTCATCGAGCCGGTACAGCGCAGTGAGGATGTAAACCCTGCCGATGTGCGTTTCTCGTGGCTTGCGACGGAAGGTGCCAACGCCTACCGTATTGAGGTCTCGACCGACCCGACCTTCCAAGACCGGAACCGCACCTTCGTCTCCAACGAGATTGTTTCTACGGCAGCGGGTGGTACCCCCGTTTCTCTGGAGGATGTCAACTTGAATACGGGGCTACTCAACCGTCTCGGCTTAGCGGGTCAGCGCGTGACACTCTATTGGCGCGTGGGTGCGCGCAACCTGGGTGACCGTCCTGGCCCTGTACCTGGTCCGGGTGGTCTGCGGTATGTGTGGAGTCGCGTGTTTGAGTTCTCCACGCAGGAACTGCCGCCGTCGCCCTAATTGGGGCAACTTGGGGCGCCGTACTCCTGAAACGGCGCCCCTCCAAAAGCGTCTATGCAAGTAGAAACGAGCGATTTTCCTGAAGCGTCAGGAGGGATTATCTGATGAAACAGCTGTGGCGATGGTTCACTGGAATTGTTCTCATTATGGGAGTAGCGATGGCGCAGGTGCTGACACCGAACGATGTGGTGCCAGGCGAAATCCTCATGCGCCTCAAGCCGGGCACGACCCTATCAGACGCCCGAGCAATCGCTGAAAGCATCAATGCGGAGGTGCGCCCCATACAGGTCAACGACACCTACCGTTTAAAACTGCGCGAGACCAATATGGCGCCTGCTGTTCTGTTGGAGCGCGTACAATCCGCCATAAAGCAGATTGAGAACCACAACTTGGTGCGCTTCGTCGAACCGCACTACATCTATAGGGTGTTCGACATTCCTAACGACCCCCTGTTCTCTCAGCAGTGGGCGCTCCAGATGATGAAACTGCCCGCCGCTTGGGATTCGGAGAAGGGACAGGCAGGTATTCGCATCGCTATCATTGACGACAACTTCCAGCGCAACCATCCCGACCTGAACGCCCGCTACGACCCGCTTTCAAGAAATTTTGTACCAGATGGAGACCCTGACGAGAACATAGACCCAGAGGGCGGAGGATTTTCGCATGGTACTTCCGTTATGGGTGTGGCTGCCGCAGCGACCAATAACGGGATTGGGATTGCAGGACTGGTCTGGGAAGGGGTCACGGTTGTAGCCCTTAAGACGACGGCACAGCCTCTGGGTGCGCTCATCGCAGCGAACATTTTTGAGGCGATGCAGTATGTTGCCAACAACGCCAAAGATGGGAGCGGGAACCAACAAATCCATGTGGTCAACATGAGCTTTGGCGGTCCGTTTCCGTCTCAGCAGGAGAATGCCTTAGTTCAAGAAATGTATCGGGCAGGCGTCATCCCGGTCGCTGCAGCGGGTAATGACAACTCCAGTATTCCCAGCTATCCTGCCAACTTCGAGAATGTGGTCAATGTTGCAGCGGTCGGACCGTCGGGGGCTCGAGCTTCCTACTCGAACTTCGCAGGGATCGATATTGCGGCGCCCGGAGGCGACCAGCAATCCCGGGTGGAAGATGGTGTAATCACGACCGTCAGTACCACGCGCCAGTACGACTATGTTCAGGGCACTTCCTATGCCTCACCCTATGTAGCGGCGGCGTTATCGTTGATACTTTCTGCGGGTGCCCCTGTGCATAGTGCGAGTTCAACGATCCCCCCTGCGGTGGAAATTCTGTACGAAACTGCCGACCCTCGTGGGCGTGCCGTGCCCGACACGGAACTGGGTTTTGGGATTGTGGATATGGAGGCGGCTCTGCGGGGAGTGGGTGGTATTGGAATCACCTTTGTGCAACCCGTTTCGGGCACCGTCACCGATACCAAACAGGTTCCTGTAACCCTTGTCCTGCGTCGCGTGTTGGATAACAATGTCGACAACATTATAGAGGTCGCTCTCAATGGCGATGCGCTCCCTCGCTCGTTGTGGGAAGAGACTGCTGTGGTGGATGTGCCACGCAGGACGATTACCTTAAACTTTGTGGTGACACTGCCTGGTGAGGGACGCCATACCATCACAGTGCGTGCTATCGGGCAGGATGGCACGGAAGGGAGCCGTGAGACTCGGGTTGTCGCTCGCGCCCATGTTGTTCCTGCTGGTCTACGCATGTTTGCTACACCCTATGTGGTGACCAGTGCTCCTGAGGAGATTTTCGGCTCCGATGTGATTTTGGCGCGCTATCTCCCCAGTGAAGGAACCTATGCACGCTACTCGGTATCAAATCCCGACCCACGCGCTGGTTTCAACCCGCCGGGAGTGGAGGTGCGTCCTGACGGAACGAATACACCGACGCCCCCGCGTGGAGTTGGATACTTCCTGCGCAGCACGACTCCGGGATTCATTTTGGGGGATGTCTATCTCCCGCCAGATACTGCCTATCTGGTTCCGCTCCAAGAGGGATGGAACATGGTGGGGAACCCGTTCCCCTACGATGTACCATGGGCCGCGTGTGAAGTGGAGATTACAGGCGGGGCAGGTTTCACACGCCGTATCAGCCTACAAGAAGCAGCCGATTTGGGCTACATTCGCCTTCAGCTTTATCGGTATGTGCCGTTGACTGGCGAGTACACTTGGCGCACGGCACCGCTGGGTGAGCTAGTTGCTTGGCAGTCGCACTGGGTGCGAGCACTGAAACCGTGTACTCTGATAATCCCACCGGTTGGTACGACCCGTAGCCGAGCCGACGAGACCGTGCGTGTGAGCACCGAACAGCGGGATGGCTGGCTGGTTCGCCTTGTCGCTCGCAGTCGCGACCGTGAAGATACGAACAACTTTATCGGCACCGCCACACGCGGTCAGATTGTAGAGAAGCCTCCTGTCTTCCAGTCGTATGTGAATGTGCGGCTACTGGAGCCGAATAGCCGTTCGGTGTTGGCTCAGGATGTGCGAGGTTCCACGCGTCGCGCTCAGCGTTGGGAAGTGGAAGTGACGACCGACCAGCCCGAAGCGGAAGTGACCTTGCAGTGGAGCCAAGAGGTAGCCATTCCGCGAGGTGTTCGGCTCACACTGATTGACCGTGTGACGGGCGAGCGTATCTCGATGCTCCAGCGCAGTTCGTATACCTTCCGCACCGACAGTGAGAGCCGACGCAGTTTCGTGATTGAGGCGACTCCGTCGCGTGGAAGCCAACTGCGGATTACGAATGTTGGCGTCAACAGCACGCGTGGCAACCAGTTTAGTATCCAATATGCGTTGAATAACCCCGCAACGGTACAGGTCGTGATAGAAGATGCAACCGGTAAGCCCGTTGCTCGTCTACAGAATGGGAGCCGTTCCTCGGGTGTCAGCACGGTGGTGTGGAACGGACGAACCGATAGCGGGATTGCGGTGCCGCCGGGTGCCTACCGTGTGCAGATTATCGCCACTGGTGAAGAAGGCGAGGTCAGCCGCGTTGTGCGCCCGCTCATGGTCACGCGCTAAGAAATGGAGGCAATGATAACGATGAGGAAATTGGGTCTAACGCTTTTGGGAGTACTGCTCGCCTGGAGTTTGGGCACCGCTCAAACCTATGTGCCCGGCCCAAACGAGCGCTGTGGTTGCCCAAATAATCAGAATCCTGTAAGCAACGACTACCTTGCCGTAAGCGTGGAGAATGGCGTTCTTGGGGCGACGCTTGGCTTGAATGGCACGGTCACATGGCTTACAGGCTGCTTTAGACCCGATAGCGGCGAGTGTACTACACGCCAAGCGGAGGGAAGCATTCAACTCGGTACTTCGGGTGGTTCGGCTTTGCTGGGCGATGGAGGGATTGCGTTGACCTCGGGGTATCCGTGGGGCGTTTATCCTGGCGGAATCTACATCACTTTTCAAGAGAGCCGGGGGAACCAGTCCCGTACCTATGTTTGGGGGCGACAAGGTGGACCGAATGTGGTGTTTGACCGAGCCTTTCGTGGTGCCAGCGGGTTCTACATCCGTCGTACTTGGAACGTAGATGGTTGGGATACCGACCTGCGTATTGACCTGATTCAGTCGGTGGCACGGATTAGCCTGCGTGTGCGGAATACGAGTACGGAGACCGCCTCGTTGGCGATGCGCTTCGCCGCAGACCCTGAAGTTGGGGTGGAAGAGGGCTTTTCACAGAACGGAGCCAGCCGACCGCCTTATGTGTACATTCAAGGTCAGCGTCCTGTGCGAACCGATGTGGACCTGCGTGGTACTCAGATTCCCAACGCTATCGAGTTCTATCTGTCGCGTGGAAATCTGAGAGGGGCTTCGCGCTACCTCCTGCGCCCCGTGCCTGGCTTCAACGACCAGACCCCGATTGACCGTCTCGTAGTTGCGGACTGGTTCTTCATTCAGAGTACCACGATTTGGGAGCCGAGGCTCTTCCCCGATGTGTTTATTAGCGATGTGGCCATTAACATGTTTGTCAACGCTCGCAACTTCGCTCCGGGGCAAGAGCGTGAGTATGTGTTCTATGTGACGCTCACACCGGTCAACTTGGATGTTCAGCCCCCACTTGCCTTAGGAGTTGAAACACTGCCGGTGATTGAACCCGACTCGAATAACTTAGCGAACTTGGCAAACGGTGGTCAGTTTGAGGTCATCGCGTCGGTCTCGAACCAGTTCTTTGTGGTCAACCGCGAGATCGACTTGAATAATGTGACGGTGGATGTGTCGCTCCCCGAAGGCTTGAGTTTGGCTCCGGGTGAAAACCGTGTTAAGACGATTGCCAGTTTGGCACCAGGGCAAACTTCGTCGGTACGCTGGCGGGTGATAGCGGATCCGAAGGCGGTAGGCTTTGCGACCCTTCGCGTCTCGGCTCAAGCACCGCCAGCACCGAATAAGTCGGTGTCACGAACCATCTTGGTCTCGGCAACCGCCACTCGCGAGCTTAAGAAAGGCTTCCAGATTGTTTCGGTGCCGTTCACCACGCGGGCGTCATTAGATGAAGTGTTTGACTTGCCCGTGACCTATCAGGCGAAGCGCTGGAACCCTGAAACCGACGAGTATGAGCTGATAGACACGATTGCGCCGGGTCAAGGTTTCTGGCTCTTCCTGCCGGGCGATACCACAACGGTCGCGCTCAATACCGATGTGTTGGAATTCCCGACGGGGGTTTTCAACGCCAGCGTCCCAGTGCGCCTCAAGAAGGGATGGAACCAGATTGGTAATCCCTATCCCTATCCGTTGGTGCTGGGGCAGGTGGTGCTGGTGAGCTCCAGTAACCCGAGCCAGAGCCTGAGCTTCTTTGAAGCGGCACAGCGCGGGATTATTCGTGGGGTCATCTACTCGTGGGATGAGTTTGACGCGGAGTATAAGTTCACCTCCGACCCGAACACCCCAATCCTGCCGCATCGCGGGT
This sequence comes from Fimbriimonadales bacterium, assembly GCA_046718995.1. Taxonomy (GTDB): domain Bacteria; phylum Armatimonadota; class Fimbriimonadia; order Fimbriimonadales; family GBS-DC; genus CAKZQI01. Next base: position 10,145 of record JBDNDR010000005.1, on the reverse strand, counting down.
ACTGGATTAAGGTGAATGAAGATGTGGAGTTTGTCTTCCCACCCGTCTTCCTGCCCGGCACTGGTTTTGGTGGAATCATCACGCGTTCGGCTGAGGCGACACCTAACCGCCCCAACGAGTGGCGTCTCCAGATTATCGCCAGCACTTCTAAGGGTGCCGATAGTCAGAACTTCATCGGGGTTACCAGCGGCGGGCGCAGTGTGGGCGAGATTGAGGAGCCACCTATCCCGCTCCCTGACCAGCCGGTGCGCCTGAGCCTGATCAAACCGGGTGTGGGTACCGCGCTGATGCAGGATCTGCGCAGTGCCAGTGCGGCTCGCCACCAGTTTGAGTTTGTGGTGGAAGCCCCTGCGGGCGAGGTCGTGACCTTGCGGATGCCCAACTTGAACAGCGTCCCAGCAGGCTACCGACTACGCATGACCGACCACAGCACCGCGCGCACCGTCGACCTGCGTACGAACCCCGAGTATCGGTTCGTATCCACAGGGAGCCGTTCGCGCTTCTCCATCACGGTTGAGCGTGGGACACGCGGTGGTGCGCTGATTACCAGCGTCAATGTCGGCTCGGCAGGGCGTGGCACAAGTAGCGTGTCTATCTCTTATGTGCTGGCAGAGAGCGCCCAGACCGAGATCCGCATCATCGGCACGGACGGGCGCACGGTCGCCAACCTCCAGCGTGGGCGCGCCGCATCGCGTGGGGTGAACACCCTCGCTTGGAACCTGCGCGATGACCAAGGGCGTGCTGTGCCGCCGGGAACCTACCAGGTTCAAATTGAGGCACGCACCGAAGACGGTCAGACCTCACGCGCCGTGCGACCTCTGGTGCTCACACGCTAACAAACTGCTTCATGCGAGGGGGGCGAATGCTCCCCTCCCTTAATCAAGGAGGAAATCAAACGGTGAAACGAGTATGGATGATTGGGTTGCTGAGCCTGATGCTGGCGAAGTTTGGCGTCGGTGCAGAGACTCGCGAGTTGGTGCTGTTCCCGTTCAACTTGGAGGGAGGCGTGACCGCCACGGAGGATTTCAATGTCGGTGCTGAGGTGCTCAACGCGCTCTACGCCCAGGTGAAGGATGTGCCCAACCTCTATGTGTTCCGTTATCGTGAGACGAACCCGTCGGTTCGCCGCGCAGTGGAAGAGAACCGCCTTCGCCGGGATAGGCTGACCCCCCCATTCAATGTTCGCGAACCGGACGGCACTTGGCGCTCTGCGCGGATTGCCCAGATTATGGATTCCGACTTCGCTCTGGCAGGTTCCATCGCCGAGTTTCGTTTCAACCCCGAGACTCGCGAGGCGGTCATTACACTGAGTGTGGACCTGGTGCAGGCTTCCGATGGCGCGGTGCTGGCATCGCTGGCGGAGACAGGGCGTGGGCGTCTCGGCTCTGATGAGCAAGATGTGAACCTTGCCTATATTCGGGCAATCTCCGAAGCGACCGAGAAGGTTGGCGCCGCCTTGCGCGAGCGTCTGGCTCCACCTCAAGAAGAAGCGGCTCCTGAGCCAGACCGCCGTCGCAACCGTGGTCGCGACCGAGCGGCGGTGACCCTCTTCACTCTGCTCGTTGGGGTTGGACTGCGCTTGTTCGGCTTTTAGGATGATTCTGTGTTGCTGGCGCGTGTTGTTGGCAGGGGGTTGGCTTGCCCTCTGCCTTTTGTGCCTTTGGGCGAACGGTTCGGTGCGAATCACGGCGTATCCGAACGCGGTCGTCGCCGATGGCGCTTCTCAAATCCTGCTCACCGTAGAAGCACGGACTCCTCAGGGGCGCCCTGTATCCGATGGAACGCAGGTCGCTTTCAGCACCACGCTCGGAACCTTTCGCGAGCCGATTGTGAACACAGAGGGTGGTGTCGCACGCGCCACGCTCATCGCCAGTAGCCTGCCCGGCGTTGCTACAATTACGGTCACGGTGTTGGGGCAGGCAACGGTCGGCGAGACCCAAGTGCTGTTCGTGCAATCTGAAGAGGAACTGCGCTCCGCCATCGATTATGTCCAAGTGAGTGGTTCGGAGTATCTTGCCTACGCAAACGAACAGCGCGTGATTGCAGGTTCAGGCAAGGAGGGTGGCGCCACCGTGCGCTTCAGCTTCACGACAATCCACGCCGACGACTTGCAGATGGAGGTGGACACGCTCCGTGTGAAAGCGCGCTCAGCGAAGCTCACCTACGGCTCCCAAGAGTGGCATTTTTCGGAACTCTCTTACGATTTGCGCGCGAATGAGGGGGTGGGGATTGCCGAGCGAGGGGAACGCTTAGAAATCGTGCGCTTGAAGGCGGGACAGACGGAGCCTTATATCGGACCCGTACCGCCGGAGTGGTTTGAGTTTGTAGACATCTCCGAGAGTGAGTTGGTGATTCGGGCGCGCCAGATTTGGTTCTACCCCGGCGAGCGTATCCAGTTCCATCGGGCAGAGTTCTTCATCGGTGAGGTCAGCGCCCTGAGCCTCCCGATGTACTCCCACAGCTTATGGGGGGGCGGAGTGGGTACGGATACGCTCGTGGGAGTCGAGAGCGGTCAGGTCTATCTGGACATCCCCTACTATTACACGCTCCAACCGAACCAGATTGGGGCACTGCGATTGCGCACGGCACAGCGAGGAGGACGGAGCTTGGGCACTGCGCGGGGGCTCTTTTTGGATTTGGAACACGAATATCGTAGTGGGCAGGGTAAGGGCAGTTTCAACTTCACGGGGCTGGTGCGCGACGACTGGGGCGTCAGCTGGCGCCACTACCAACCGCTTGCCCCCAATACTCGATTCTATGTGTGGCTGGATTCGCCGGCTCATCGTGGGCTGTTCGGTTCCACCCAGATTTCGCACCAGACGCGCGGATACTCGATTGGCTTGAACCTTGCAGGGAGCACTTACTGGCAGGGTAGCCGAGCGAACAGTTGGCGGGGCGACTTGTTTGTAGAGGGGACACCCCGAAGTCTGGGCGACCTGCCGATTCGCCAAAGTCTTTCGCTCCGGCTCAGTGCAAACCGAACGAACACCGGCTACAGCACGATTCAGCGCGAAGGCGTCGGTGTGTTGATGCGGTGGAGCCTCATCCCTCAGTCGTTAGACCGCTCGACCACGATCACAGGCGGCTTAACGGTCGGGCAGTATGTGGGCAATCTGCCGAATGCGGGCTGGAGCATGACAGGCACGCTGGGGCTAACGCGCGCGGTGGGACAACAAGGCGCTTTGAGCCTCACCTATGACTACTCGCAAGATGCTCTGGGTAGTACTTCGCTGGGACGCCATCGGCTCTCGGGAAGCCTGTTCTGGAACCCAACGAACCAGCTCTATCTAACGGGCTACTTCTCCCGTGCGTTGGATACAACGGCGTTGAGCTATGTCGCCGATGCCTCCTGGCGACTGAGTGACCTGTGGCGCGTGGGAGCTGGGTTGACTTGGCAGACCTATCAAGGCTACACTTTTCGCGACCAAACGCTCACCTTCGCCTACCGTTTGGGGTATCGTGAATTGGCGCTGACCTGGTCTGCATCCACGCGCCGATGGAGTTTTGACTTGCTAACGGCATTTTATTAATGGCATAACCTTGAAGGAGGAGAACCGATGCAGAGACCTCTTGAAGAGACGGTGCCGATGACTCTCGTTCGCCTGGCACGCCACTACACAACGGGCGCAGGAGTGGGAGTCTCCATGTTCGAGCTGGTGTCGTTTGACCGTGCGTTACGCGAAGCGGGTTTCGCAGATTATAACCTGCTTCGGGTGTCCAGCATTGTTCCGCCCGGTGCTGTTCAGCAGAGCCAGATTGCCGTTCCGAAGGGGAGCTTTTTACCCACAGCGTACGGTGTCTTCAGCTCCAATAAGGAAGGCGCGCGGATTGCCGCTGCGGTCTCGCTGGCTATCCCAACAGACCCGCACGAGGTCGGGGTGATTATGGAGACCGAGGGCTATATGAGCCAGACCGAGGCACACGAACTCGTGACGGCGATGGCAGAGGAAGCGATGGACGACCGTAACCTCAAAATTGCGCGTCTGGAGGTCGTGGCGGTTGAGGCGAATGTAGAGCGCTACACGACGGTCTTTGCCGGGGTCGCCCTCTGGTAATCAGGCAGGAGAAGGTCTGCCTTACGGCGAACTCCCATTCTAATGCAACGATTGGCTTGGTTGGGAGTTTGGCTGGTACTCGTTTTCGGCGCCTACGCTCAGCCCTACTCGGACGGTGTTCACCTGCTGGATGACCTCTCGGCGCGCTGGCAGACGGCTCAACTCAGTGATGTCTTAGGGAATTCGCGACTCCAGAAGGTGCGTTCGGGGGGAGTGGAACGGCTCGGGGCGCAGCTGCACCCGACAGCGCGCCCGGCGCGCGCCCAATTCAACTTGAGCTTGCCCGCTGTCAATCCGGGCGACCGGTTGGTTCTGATGGCGTGGGTAGGGCTATCCGACGACATCCCCCGCGACGACCCTCAAAACCCGCACGATGGCGTTCGTGCCCGAGTTCTGCTTGGGGATACCGTTCTCGCTGCGCGTGAGGTGCTCGTGGAAGGGTGGCACAAGCTCTCTGCCGATTTGACCGCCTATGCAGGACAGGAGATTGCTCTTGTTTTTGAGATAGAGGGACGCGCGAACACGAACTACGATTGGGCATACATCGCTGAGGCACGACTGGTGCGCTTGCGCGAGCGTTTTGCGCGGCGTGTGGCTCGTGAGCTGCCGCCTGAGGGCGTCTTGGAGGTGAGTGGGCGTCCGGGGGATGAGTTTGTACTGACTGCACCCGATCACCCACCTCTGCGTGCCCTTATCCCTACTCAGGGGATACTCTGGCTCCAGTACGCTTTTCCGGGGGCACGCTCGGCGCAGATTAGCGAGCTTCAGCCCGACTCGGTGGCGCGGGTCTACCTCCTTCAACCGCGCCTGCGCCTGCTCAGTGTGGCAACGCGCCGACGAGTTCACCAACCGGGCGAGGTGGCGGAACTGGTCGCCACCGTCCAGAATGTGGGTGCAGGCACATGGCTGGGCAATCTACTCCGTGTGGAGGCGATGAGCCTCCAAGAAGCACAGGTGCTGGGTACGCCCTCAACCAGCACAGAGTTCCTGCCTCCCGGTGCCACGCGCGAGGTCGTTATTCCCGTTCGTTTGGGTGCGCGCCCACGCCTGAGTGTCGTTTTGCGCTCGGATGCGGGCAATGATACTTTGCTGATAGACCCTATCGTGGTACCCAGTCTTCCTTCGGGAATCCCACAGGGCAATCTGGCTCAAAAAGTGGGGGAGCAGGTCGTCTTGCAGAACGAGTCGCTTCGGGTGGTGCTGAGTCCGGCTTGGGGCGCGCCGACTGCTCTCCGCGTGTTTGCGCGTCAGGGAGGCGAGTGGGTACTGGTAGCGACTTCGGCACCTGTTGCTGATGCTGTGGTGAATGTAGAAGGCGGGCCTCCCAAAACCGTGAGCCTTGTGCCCGAGAGCATCACACCCAACGCCGACGGGATGCGCGTGATTGTGCAGGGCACTATAGGGCTTACGGCACGCGGAGCGGTTGACCTTCGGCTGAACGGCAACCGCTTGGAGATGACCGGGCGGATTACAGCAAACACCGACTCGCATCTTCATCGATTTCGATTCCCCGACCTGCGTATTGGTGATGGTTCGTTCGGCTCGGCGAAGGATGAGGCGCTGTTTCCGGGCTTAGAGTATCTGGTGGGCGATGAGCGCTCTTCTGATACCCGTCATGTCGCACCGCCGAACCATCTGCGTTTTTCGCCCGACCCGTTGAAGGTAACGGTACCCGTGATGGCAGTGCGGTGGCGCAACTTCTTAGTGAGTATGGAGTGGGATCCGCAGGCGGGCTGGTCCGGTGTGTTGCGTGCGCCCAATCCGCTGTTCGCCTCGCCGAACTTTTTAGAACAGGGAGCGAACCATCGCTTCGCCCTGTGGGCACCGGCGATCCCGCGCTGGGCAGAGGAGAACACGGAGGTAGCGCGTGAGCCGTTCCGACTTCTCAAAGGCACATCGGTGCTCCTCAGCGCCAGCTTGGTCGTGCGCACCGAGGCGAGCGATGTGGTAGAAGCGATAGAGCAGTATCTCCAGCGCGTGGGCATGCCGTTCCCACCTGCACCTACCCGCAACGACCTCGCTTCCATCCCGCTTACTGTGCAAGGACTACTCAACGCCTATGATGCCAGCCGACGCCAGTGGCTCCACACCAACACGGGACCGACCGAATATGACCCGATGGTTGCCTTGGGGTTGTGGGTGTTGGGACATCGGTTGTTTCCTGAAGATTTGCGACGCCAACGCGCGCTGGAGCAGGTGCGCGAAGCGGTATCGGCACGCGTGCCCGAACAGGTTGGCTGGGAGTTAGCCTTCTATGTGGGGCGTCTCCCTGAGAATTTGAAGCTGTTTTCGGCAGAGGTGACTCGCCTACGCCAAAGCCAGCGACCGGATGGAAGTTGGGAATGGCAACCCAGCAGTCCGCGCCATAACCTGCTCGGCAAGGCAGGCGATACCGCCTCGGGTTGGAGCGCGCATAAAGCGGTACCGATTGGGCAGTATGCCCTTCTCAGTTTAGACCCTGCCAGCCGTGAGAGCCTCCTGCGCACGGCGCGCTACCTACTGAACCAACGCCGTCCAGAAGGTGCCCAGACCTGGGAACTCACACTCCATGTGCCCGACCTGTTGGCAGTGCCGTATGCCGTTCAGGTACTGCTGGATGCGCACGCGCTTACGGGGAATGAAGCGTACCTGCAGGGTGCCCGCCGATGGGCACTGCGTGGGGTGCCTTTCGTCTACACATGGAGCCTAGCAGACCGCCCGATTATGCGCGGGGCGACCATCCCTGCTTTTGGAGCGACCTGGATTTCGCAACAGCCGTGGTTCGGAGTGGCAGTGCAGTGGAATGGGCTGGTCTATGCGCGTGCCCTGTATCGGTTGGCACAGCAGGATACCACCTACGATTGGAAGCGCCTTGCCGACACTATCACGCTCTGTGCCGTTCAGATGCAAGAGTGGGTCTGCGACCGCTCGGCGCGGTGGGAGGGCTTCTATCCCGATGCGTTCAACATCCCCAAAGGTACTGAGGAGTACACTTGGAACCTGAACCCTCGTCTGCTGGCGCCCTGTTTGGCACAACGGGTGGGACTCACCCTTGAACCCAAGACGCTCCTGGTGCGTGACTCCAATCGTGAGTATGTCGCTTGCACGGCACCGGGACTTCAGACGCTCAGCATGGAATCGGGCGTGATAAGAGCGCAGATTGTACCGCCTGCACCCGACCTGCCCGCGCTGTATGTGTGGATTGCTGGTTTTGAGACCCCAAGAAGTGTTCGGCTCAACGGAACACCTCTCGGAGCTGTGGAAGACATGGATAGCCTGATTTGGCAGATTCCCAACCCACGCTCGGGGTGGGCACGCACGGCTGGGGGGCTTGTGGTGCGCGTGGTTCAACCAAGTGGAGCGATTTCGCTGGAGGTGGAGTAGAGGTACACTGTATGCCAGAGGGTGTGATGAGCAACATGAGGCGTCATGGTAGCGGTCAGCGACAGGCTTCAGGCGCTGCAGGAAAAACACGCAGTCCTGCACAGGGTAAGCAACAAGCCTCTGAAGACCGTGTTAGTCAACCCACTCTGGACTTCGAGCACGGAGCCTATTGGGCGAACCTCTACACGGATGGCGCTTCGCTGGGCAATCCGGGAGCGGCTGGCATCGGAGTCGTGCTGACGGACGAGCAAGGCAACCTTCTGAAAGAGATGTCGGAACCGATTGGCATCACAACAAATAACGAGGCAGAATACCATGCGCTGATACGGGGCTTAGAGCTGGCGCGCCAGCTCCAAATCACCCACTTGAACTGGTACTCCGACAGCGAGCTGGTTGTCAAACAGGTGTTGGGCGAGTACAAAGTCAAGCAGCCTCACCTCATGCGGCTTCTCAAGCAGGCACGGGAACATGTCAAAGCGTTCACGGCGTTTCATCCGCACCACATTCCGCGCGAGCAGAACACTCAGGCTGACCGACTCTCGAAAGAGGGCGCCAGTGCAGTCAAGCGTTCTTCCACGAATAAACGGTAATCTCACGGAAGGCTCCCGAGCAATCCGTAGGGGGAGCCTCGGAAACTGAAGACTTTGCCTGCCGACTGCCAGCGGAAAACTGGTGTATAATAGGGATGCTGAAATGGAGGAACTATGAAGCTTTTAGTTTTATTGATTACACTAATTTATGGATTAACTTGGCAGGCAAATGCGCAGATGTTGGGCAATCGAAGTCTCTTGGTGCCTCAGCTGGACTACGCGCCCGGTCAGCTCTTAGTTAAGTTTCGCCCGCAGGTCAGTCCTGCCCAACGCGAGTGGGCACGCCAAGCCATTGGAGCTCAGCGTCTTCGGACGAACGAGTGGCTCGGCACCGAACTTTGGCAGGTGAATCCGTCTCTTAACCTGCCCGAACTGTGTCGTCAGATTGGGCAGTCGGGCTGGTTTGAAGCCGTGGAGCCGAACTGGCGGGTTCAGCTGGCGTGGACACCCAACGACACCCTCTTTCCGCAACAGAATGCGATGCCCGTGATTCGTGCGTCTCAAGCGTGGGATTATTGGCGCGGTGCCCCCAACTTTGTGATGGCTATAGTAGATACCGGGGTCGACCGCACCCACCCTGACCTGCAGGCGCGCCTGCTCCCCGGCTACGATTTCGGGGGCGATGCCAATGGGATTCGGGATAGTGACCCCAGCGACCCCTTTGGGCATGGAACCTATGTAGCAGGCATCGCTGGTGCTGTTGCAAACAACGGGCTGGGTGTTGCAGGGGTCGCGCCTGAGGGCAAGATTCTGCCCGTGAAAGTGTTTCGCGACTCGGGATATGGGTTCACGAGTGATTTTCTGGATGGGTTGAGCTATGCCGTTGCACAGGGGGCGCATGCGGTCAATCTCAGCCTCGGTTCAACTACTGCAAACTCCTTGTGGGAGACAGCAATCAATAACACCTGGAACGCCGGGGTTGTGGTGGTGGCTGCGGCGGGCAACAATAACAACACGGATCCCTTCTATCCCGCTTGGTATGCAAACTGTATTGCGGTCGCCGCCTGCAACTTAGATGGCACTCGCAGCTCCGTCTCCACCTACGGCAGCTGGGTCGATATGGCAGCGCCCAGCGGCGATGTCTATTCCCTGAGTCGGGGCGGAGGCTACAGCCGCAATACGGCGGGCTATACCTCCTACGCTGCGCCCTTTGTAACGGCGCAGGCGAGCATGCTCTATGCGCTGGTCGCCGATGGACCCAGCGACCGTTCTGTTGCGCGGGCTCAAGCCGTGCGCCAGCTCATCGAGTCGACTGCGGTACCTGTGCCGGGCAACTATGTGGCTCACGGGCGTCTCAACTTGGAAGCTTCCATCCTGCGCGCTCTGACGGTGCCTGTGGCAGGACGGATTATCGTCGCTGGCTACGCAGGTACCTACACGGGCAAGCCGATTGAGGTGCAGGTGCTATCGGGTAGCACAACGCTTGCTACGGTCAACACGACCGCCAACGCCACAGGGCAGTTCAGTACGGAAGTCTTCCTCAACCCGAGCCAACTCGGCTACCGAACCCTGCGTGTCCGTGCCAGTGGTACCCTCTACAAGCGCGTGACCAACGCTCGGATGCGCTATCCGGGTGTGAGCGGGCTCACGCTCAACCTCGTGCCAGGCGATGTGAACGGCGACAATGTAATCGATGATGCCGACCTGCTGGAGGTGCTCTTCCGCTTCGGTCAGACGGGTACGAGTCACCCTGCCGACCTGGATGGGAACGGCACGGTAGACGATGCGGACCTGCTCCTTGTGCTGTTCAACTTTGGTCAAACGGGTGAATGAACCGCGCCGAGCAGGAACGGCTTTAGGACGCTGGGGCGAGCAGAAAGCGATAGACTATCTCCAGGAACAGGGCTATCGCTTGCTCGCCCAGAACTGGCGACGGCGCGAGGGTGAACTGGATTTGGTCGCGCTGGACGGTACGACTCTGGTGTTTTTGGAGGTCAAGACTCGGCGCACCCATACCGTTGGCGAACCCGAAGAGAGTATCACACCCCGTAAGCAGAGACAACTGACACGCATCGCCCAGCGGTTCATCGACGAGCATCCTGCGCTTCGGTATGAGGAGTGCCGATTTGATGTGTTGGTGATCGACCTGCGCCACGACCCGCCCCAAGTGCGCCACTGGGTCAACGCCTTCATCCCT
>JBDNDR010000049.1:0-9718 GCA_046718995.1 Fimbriimonadales bacterium | reverse complement strand
ATCTAGCGATTATGTCCGCCACGACCCGCACCGCCTCGCCGAAGCGATTCTAAAACTTTCGAATAAGTAGGTCGTAGGGACAAGACCATAGCCTGTCCCTACCTGCACCAGAGAGCGGGTTCAGAACCCCTTAGAAGCCATGTATTTCGCCAAGTCTGCCACACGGCACGAATAGCCCCATTCGTTATCGTACCATGCCATCACCTTAGCGAGGCGCCCGCCCATCACCATCGTGGAGGGCAGGTCTACAATTGCGCTGCGCTCGTCGCCACGAAAGTCAGCGGAGACCAGCGGCTCATCGCACACACCCAAGATACCCTTGAGTGCCCCCTCAGCGGCTTGGCGGAACGCCGCGTTGATGTCGGAGTCGCTTGCCTCACGTGCCAAAGTCACCGTCAAGTCCACGATAGAGACCGTCAGTGTGGGCACACGGAGCGCAACGCCGTGCATCCGCCCTTTCAACTCAGGCAGAACCAGGTGGATTGCCTTCGCCGCGCCTGTAGAGGTGGGAATAATGTTCGCTGCTGCCGCCCGCGCTCGGCGCAGGTCGCTATGCACCTGGTCTTGAATGCGCTGGTCATTCGTGTAGGCATGCACGGTGGTCATGATGCCGTGCTCAATCCCGAAGGTGTCGTGCAGAACCTTGCTCACCGGCGCAAGACAGTTGGTGGTACACGAAGCGTTAGACACCACATGGTGCTTACTGGGGTCGTACTGCTCGTGGTTGACGCCCATCACAATAGTGATGTCCTCGTTCTTAGCAGGTGCGCTGATGATAACCTTCTTGGCACCGCCCTTGAGGTGTGCGCTGGCTTTATGGGCATCGGTAAACACGCCCGTCGACTCAATCACAATATCCGCTCCCACATCGCCCCACGGGATGTTAGCGGGGTCACGCTCCGCAAAAATTCGGATACGGTCGCCGTCCACAATAATCGCACTCTCTTCAGCCTGAACGGTGCCCGGATAGGTGCCATAGGTCGTGTCGTACTTGAACAGGTGGGCGTTGCTGTGGGCGTCGGTCAGGTCGTTGATGGCGACCACATCAAATTCGCCGGGGTAATGCTTGCGAATCGCGCGGAGAGTCATGCGTCCGATGCGTCCAAAGCCGTTAATCCCAATTCGTATTGGCATAGTCAACCTCCCTTAGGTTCTGGCAGATTCTACCCCTTCGCAATATCGGTTCGGTAGTGCATCCCCTCAAACTGGATGGAGTGCACTGCCTCGTAGGCGCGCTGTCGGGCTTGCTCGACCGTATCACCCAGCCCCACCACATTCAGCACGCGTCCCCCAGCGGTGAAAATGCGTCCCCCTTCCGATTGCGTGCCTGCGTGGAACACAATCACCTCATCCATCGCCTGCACGCGCTCCAGACCCTCTATCGGTAGCCCAGTGCGATATTCGTTTGGGTATCCGCCCGACGCCAACACAACGCATACGGCGCACCGCTGGGAAAAGCGAATTGAGTCGGCGTTCAACTGCCCCTCCACTGCAGACACCATATGCTCCAACAGGTCGGACTGCAGGAGGGGAATCAGCACCTGCGCCTCCGGGTCTCCGAATCGGCAGTTGAACTCCAGAGTGTAGGGCTGTTGCTCTTGGATGAGCAGTCCCGCATAAAGCACGCCCAGATAGGGTGTTCCCCGCTCCGCCATCGCCTGCAAGGTGGGTTCAATAATCGTTGTCTGCGCCTGCTGAACCAGCTCGGGCGATACATCGGCAAGGGGCGTGTAGCATCCCATCCCACCCGTGTTGGGACCGCGGTTGTTATCAAAAGCGCGTTTATAGTCGCGCACCGGGGGCATACAGAAGGCGTTCTTCCCATCCGTAAGGCACAGAAGCGACACCTCGCGCCCAACAAGACGGTCTTCTATCACGACCTGTCGCCCCGCTTCGCCCAGTCCCCTCTGAACCATCAGGAACTCCACAGCGTCCAGCGCTTCGCCGAGCGTCTCGCAGACGAACACGCCCTTGCCCAGCGCCTCGCCACTTGCTTTCACCACGCAGGGGCGCCCCGCATACTGTTCTATCAGGTATGAGCGTGCCGCCTCTGCCGAATCGAAAATAGCAAACGGTGCGGTGGGCACATTCGCCTCTGCCATCAACTGCTTGGCGAACGCCTTGCTCCCTTCCAACATAGCCGCAACTTGGCGCGGCCCGAAACAGGGGATGTTGACCTCCGCCAGTCGGTCTGCCAAACCCGCAATGAGGGGCGACTCGGGTCCTACCACCACGAAATCGATACCCTGTTGCTGAGCGAAGCGAACTAACTCGGGGATTGCCTTAGGTGGGATGGGCACCGTCTGAGCGAGCTGAGCGATGCCAGCGTTGCCGGGGGCACAGTAGAGCTGCGTACACAGGGGGCTACGCGCAATTGCCCATGCCAGCGCATGCTCGCGTCCGCCCCCACCAACTAACAGTACACGCATCGTGGTCTGCCAATAGCGTCGCCCGCAGAGGGTGAAGTCTCAGCGTTTGACGAACTGGAACCCTCGGCGTGCGCCGTGGCGACCGTATTTCTTGCGCTCCTTCTCACGCGGGTCACGCGTAAGAAGACCACTGCGCTTGAGGGGGATGCGGTACTCTGGATTCACGCTCAGCAAGGCGCGGGCGATGCCATGGCGCAACGCTCCTGCCTGTCCCGAGGCGCCGCCGCCCCGCACAGTGGCTTTCACATCATATTGACCCTCAATACCGAGCAGGCGCAGCGGCTGATCCACAATCCGCTCCAACGCCTTGCGTCGCAGGTACTCAGACGCCTCACGCCCGTTGATGGTAATCGTGCCAGTGCCAGGTATCAGCCACACACGGGCAGTAGCACTCTTCCTTCGTCCAGTTCCATAATATCGTACTTGATCCATGCTTCACCTCAGAACTCGTAGGGTTGCGGTTTTTGAGCGAGATGCGGATGCTCACTACCGCTGAAGATGCGCAACCGCTTGAGCATGCGGGCACGCAGCTTGTTTTTGGGGAGCATTCGGCTCACAACGCGCCGAATCATCTTGTCGGGCTTCTCTGTCATCATCTTCCGGCGCGTATAAGCACGCAACCCGCCAGGGTGCATCGTGTGATGATAGATGACCTCTTCTAACTTATTTCCTGTAAAGATTGCCTTATCCGCATTGAGAATGATTACATGGTCGCCGGTGTCCATATGGGGCGTATAGGTCGGCTTATGTTTGCCCTGTAGGAGCCGCGCGACCTGTGCCGCCAGACGACCGGCAGGTTTACCCTCTGCGTCGATCACCCACCAAGTGCGGGTAATCTCGTCCCGTTTCGCCGTATAAGTGCGTTGTACCATCTTGTTCCTCCTGTCAGGGCGGTGCGAGTCGCCCCGTTTTCGGCGGTCTATATTTTACCCTCATCAGGCACAGCCCTTGCGGGGGCGCCATCCGAGTCTGTTGAACCCGTTCCTCTAAGGCGGTGCGCAACGCCTCCGAAGGCAGTTTGCCCTCGCCAACCACCAAGAGCGCACCCACAATCAGGCGCACCATCCCGCGCAAGAAGCCGTTCGCCTCTAACTCAATCTGCACGCCATCCCGAACACTTCGCACAGCGGTTCGGTACAGCGTGCGCACGGTGTTCTTCTCTTCGGGCGTCTTGACCGAGAACGCCCGAAAATCGTGTTCGCCTTCCAGCCTCTGCAGAGCCTCCGCCATCCGCTCCACCGAAAGGGCACGCGGATAGTGCCAAGCATACCGAATGCGCCATACCGACGGATGCTGAGCCGTGTAGACGCTATAGCGATAGACCCGACTGTACGCCGAGAAGCGCGCATGGAACCGCTCAGGCACACGGTCAGCGCGAATAACCCGCAAATCGGGTGCGAGCCGGCGGTTCATGGCACTGGGCAACACCGCCAACGGCACCGGGCGACTGGTGAAGAAGTTCACCACCTGCCCGCGCGCATGCACACCCGCATCGGTTCGGCTCGCCCCAAAAACCTCTACCGTCTCCTTCAACATAGACTGCAGGGTCGTCTCCAGAACGCCCTGCACTGTGCGCACATTCTGCTGGCGGGCAAATCCGTGAAAATCGGTGCCATCGTATTCCACCAGCAGGCGCACATTCTGCATGCCTACTCAACCAGCTCAAGCACCGCCGTTTCCACCGCATCGCCTCGGCGACGACCGACGCGCACAATCCGGGTATACCCACCCTGACGCTCGCGGTAGCGCGGGGCGATGGTGTCAAACAGATGCTTGACCAAGCTCTCGTCATTCAAAAACGCCCGCGCTTGACGCCGCGCATGGAGCGTGTCACTCTTCGCCAGCGTAATCATCCGCTCGGCTAATCGGCGCGTCTCCTTCGCACGGGTGACGGTGGTCTCAATCTTTTCGTGAATCAGAAGCGAGCGCACCAGGTTGCGCAACATCGCTCGACGCTGGTCGCTCGGACGCCCTAACTTTCGGTAGCCAGCTCCGTGGTTCATGATGATGAACGCCTCCTTCCAGATTTCTGTAGGCTCAAGCCCATCTCGGCGAGTTTGTCTAAGACCTCCTTCATCGCCGTATCGCCGAAGTTGCGAATGGTGCGGAGGTCGCTTTCACTCTTAGACAGCAGTTTGTGGAGCGTGTTGATGCCTGCACTGCGCAAGGCGTTCAGCACGCGCGTGGAAAAGCCCATCGTCTCCAGCGGGCAGTCTGCCACGCTGATGCCCTCCGTCGCAATAGAGGCTCCGTTGTCCAGTATCCCCATCTGTTCCAGTCCGCCCACCGCCATCAGCTGGTTGAACTGGTCGCGCAGGATACGCGCCGCTTGGTGAACCGCCTCTTGGGGATCGACTCCTCCGTTCGTCCAGACCTCCAGGATGAGTCGGTCGTAGTCGGTACGGTCGCCCACGAGGGTCGGCTCCACCAGAAAGTTCACTTTGGTAACAGGGTTGAACAGGGCGTTGGTACGGATTTCACCGATGGAGCCGCGTCCCCGCTCGCGTTTGAGGGCAGGCGCATAACCGCGCCCCATCTCCACGAAGATTTCAGCGTTCAGGCGTGCGCTGGAGTCGGAGAGCGTCGCCAAATACAGCTCGGGGTTCACAATCTCCACCTCGGCAGGCGCCTCGATGTCCGCTGCGTGGACTTGTCCTGGTCCCTGTACATTGAGCCGTAGCGTGTAGCGCTCACGCGGTGAGGCAGAGAGAATGCGTATCGCCACATTCTTCAGGTTCAGCAGGAAATGGATGGTGTCCTCCTTCACCCCAGGAATCGGCTCAAACTCGCTCAATACGCCCTCTATGCGCACGCTGGTAATCGCTGCGCCCGGAATGGACGACAAGAGCACGCGACGGAGTGCGTTGCCCAAGGTCGTGCCGTACCCACGCTCCAGTGGCTCGACCTCAAACTTGCCGTAGGTCGCATCGGCTTGAACAACCCGCACTCGGGTCTCGACCATCTCTAAAGTCATTTGCTATGTGCCTCCTTATCGGCTGTAGAACTCGATGATTTTCTGCAGGTCGACGCGCGTGTCAATCTCCTCGGTCTGAGGCGCACGCCCAACCACCCCTTGTAGGCTGTTCGGGTCGTAGCGTAGCCACGCGGGCGGGTTATGCTCACCTGCGCGACCCATCGCCTCTTTACCCAACGCTGTGGAGCGTTTCGACTCGTGCAGGGCAATCACATCGCCCGGACGCACTTGGTACGAGGGGATGTTCACACGCTTCCCGTTGACCGTGAAGAAGCGGTGCGAGACCATCTGGCGCGCCTGACCTCGCGAGTTAGCAAACCCCAGCCGATAGACCACATTATCCAGACGCATCTCCAGCTGGCGCAGGAGCTCTTCGCCCGTGACGCCGCGCGCCCGCTGAGCGCTCTCGACATAGCGTCGGAACTGCGACTCGCGCAGATGATAAATCTGGCGCAGCTTCTGCTTCTCACGCAACTGCTCGCCGTACTCGCTCATCTTACGGTCGCGGGTGCGGGGACCGTGCTGACCGGGCGGGAAGTTCCGTCGCTCCAGCGCACACTTTTTGGTATAACAGCGGTCGCCTTTCAGAAACAGTTTCACGCCCGCACGCCGACACATACTGCATTTTCTATCCCAAATAACCGACATACTGACTTTCCTCCTTGATTAGACACGGCGCCGTTTGGGCGGTCGGCACCCGTTGTGCGGAACCGGGGTCACATCTTTGATACTCATAATCTCCAGTCCCGCCGCTTGGAGCGAACGGATAGCGGTCTCGCGCCCGGGTCCTGGTCCTTTGACCAGCACATCCACTTTGCGCACGCCGTGTTCCATCGCAGCGCGTGCCGCACGCTCCGATGCCACCTGCGCGGCGAACGGAGTGCCCTTCTTGGTGCCCTTGAAGCCTACCGTGCCCCCACTGTTCCACGACAGCACATTGCCCGATGTGTCGGTGATAGACACAATCGTATTATTGAAACTGGCGTGGATGTGGGCTACGCCGTGAACCACATTCTTACGTTCTTTTTTCGGTTGTGCCGAAGCTCTCGTTTTTCGTGCCATACCTCAACCCTCATTTACTTCGCCTTGCGCCGACGCCCGGTGCTGACGGTCTTCTTCGGTCCCTTTCGGGTTCGGGCGTTCGTGCGTGTCCGCTGACCATGCACAGGCAGACCACGACGGTGACGAATCCCGCGATAACAGCCAATCTCTATCAGTCGGCGGATATTCATCTGCTGTTCCCGACGCAGGTCGCCCTCAATCGTGTAGTTGTTCTCGATCTCCGCTCGGAGCCGAGCCACCTCTTCTTCAGTCAGGTCGCGCACACGCTTGTTCGGGTCAACGCCCGTCACTTCCAGAATCTTACGGGCGGAAGTCAGCCCGATACCGAAGATGACCGGCAAGGCGTACTCTACCTTGCGGTCGCGCGGTAAATCCACTCCTGCAATTCGTGCCATCCGTTCGACTCCTCCTATCCCTGACGCTGTTTATGTTTCGGGTTCTCGCAAATGATGCGCACCACCCGCTTGCGTCGGATAATCTTGCACTTTGCGCACATCTTCTTAACCGATGCTTGTACTTTCATTGTTATCACCTCAGAGCGGTCTATAAGTATACCCGCTCGCAAGACGCAATTATACCTCCTTCGCCCACCGAACGGGGGCAAGGAAGCGACAATCGGCTCGCTATCGCTTCGTTAGGACCGGAACCGATAGACAATCCGTCCGCGCGTCAGGTCATACGGCGAGATTGCCACTTTGACCCGGTCGCCCGGCAGAATACGAATGAAGTTAATCCGCATCTTACCCGAAAGATGCGCCAGCACCGTGTGCCCGCCTTCCACTTCCACCTTGAATGTGGCGTTCGGCAGACACTCCACAACAGTGCCTTCTACCTCTATATCCTTACCGTCTATTTTCGCCATCGCATCACCTCCATCTTTAATTTTACTCTATTGTGAGAATTTCTGGTTCACCGTCGGTAATCAGCACGGTGTGTTCGTAGTGAGCTGATGGCTTCGAATCGCAGGTCACAATCGCCCAGTTGTCATCAGCGAACTCTACCTCCGGTTCGCCCATCACCAACATCGGTTCAATCGCAAGCACCATCCCCGGCTCTAAACGCTGCCCACTGCCCGGAGTGCCGATGTTAGGGATGTCAGGCAGTTCGTGTACGAATCGCCCAACCCCGTGACCTGCCAACCCGCGCGCAGGCTTGAAACCGTAGGTCTCGGCATACTGTTGGATCGCCCAACCGATATCGCCTGTGGTGTTGCCTGCACGCGCTACTTCTAAACCCTTATAAAACGACTCCTCAGTGATACGCACCAGCCGCTTGCGCTGGTAGTCCGCACGCCCGACCAGCACCGTGAGCGCCGTATCCGAACAGAAGCCCTCGTAGAACACGCCAATATCCAGCGTGACCACATCGCCCTCGCGCAACACCCGTCCCTCGGGGATACCGTGAACCACCTGCTCGTTGATAGACACGCACAGGGTCGCAGGAAACATCCGGTACCCCTTGAAAGCAGGAAAGCCACCCATCTCCAGCACCATCTGCTCTGCCAGTGCGTCCAACTCCTGGTCGGTGGTGCGGTTGGGCTGGATGGCTTCCGCACAGGTCTTCAGCACCCGTGCGGCGATGCGCCCGGCTTTGCGGATTCGCTCAATCTGAAACGGTGTCTTAATCAGGGTTCTCATCACTCACCATCAGGGGGCAGGATGCCTGCCTAAGGTACTCAGAAGCCGTTGATAGACTTCCTCTGGTGTCCCATTCGCACACACCCGCCGAAGTAAGCCCCGCGCCTCATAAAAAGCGACGAGCGGTTCGGTCTGCTCACGAAAAACGCGCAGACGATTCCGAATCGTCTCGGGCTTGTCATCGTCCCGTACCGTCAATAGCGCACCACATCGCTCACACCGATCCCCCGCCTTGCTGGGGTTGGCATGGACATGGTACACCGCGCCACAGCTCGGGCAGACCCGTCGCCCACCGAGACGTTCAACCAGCAGTTCCTCGTCCAGGTCAAACAGCACCACCGCATCCAGTGTGTTCCCAATCAGTGTCGCCAGCGTCTCTGCTTGCGACACATTGCGCGGATAGCCGTCCAGAATGAACGATTCCAACTGTTGAATGCGCTCTGCCACCAAGTCGTTCACGAGGCTGTCGGGCACTAACTCGCCGCGCTGGATATAGCCTTGCGCCTGTTGACCCAGTGGGGTTTGATGGGCAATCGCGGTGCGCAATAGGTCTCCCGTTGCAACGACCGTCCAGCCGAACTCCTGCTCTAAACGCTTTGCTTGGGTGCCTTTCCCAACGCCGGGCGCACCCACAAAGACCAACCGCATCGTTGTCTCCCAAATCGTTAGAGATACTTGTTGCTCCCTAACTCGTCATACTGGCGCATCGCCATCTGGGCTTGGAGCTGGCGCGAGAAGTCGATCGCCACACCCACCAGAATCAGCAGGGAGGTACCGCCCACCACCGTGAGAGTCTGGATCCCGGTCAAGTCGGGCACCCAATACTGCATCAAGGCGATGAACGCTAAGAACAGCGCCCCAGCAAAGGTGATGCGCGTCACCACATCGTTCAGATAGTCGGCAGTCGGCTTGCCCGGACGGACACCCTGAATGAAGCTCCCCTGACGCTTCAAGTTCTCGGCAATCTCATCGGTGTTGAACGCCAGCGAGACATAGAAGTAGGTGAACACGAAAATCAGCCCGGCATACAGAAGCGAACCGATAATACTCCCGCCCGGCGTTAGCACATTCACGACCGCCTCCATAAACTGGATGAACGCGCCAGGGTTCTGGCGGTCGTACGGCAGCATCTGGAGCAAAGTGGCGGGGAGTAACTGGAGCGACACTGCAAAGATAATCGGGATAACACCCGCTGCGTTGACCGGGATCGGCAGATAGGAGGTGGAACCCATCATCTGGCGACGCCCCACAATCCGGCGCATATGCTGAATCGGGATCCGACGCTGGGACATCGTGACATACACCACGCCCCAGATGGTCGCGACGAAAATCGCCAACAACACAATTACCTGGAACAGGCGCACCGTGCCCTCCTGCACCAGCTGGTAAGTCAACTGAACCTGATAAGGCATGCTGGCGACAATGCTGGCAAAAATCATCAGCGAGACGCCGTTCCCCAGCCCCTTCTCGGTAATCTGTTCCCCGAGCCACAACAGGAACATCGCACCTGCCACCAAAGCAATGACCACCTGCACAAACTGAAGTCCCGAAATATCCAAAGCGCCCGCACTGCGGAAGGTGCTGATGAACCCGATTGCCTGAACCACCGCAATCGC
>JBDNDR010000048.1:0-9729 GCA_046718995.1 Fimbriimonadales bacterium | reverse complement strand
ATCGGCTTAGCGCTCTTCTTGACGCCTCCGCTCGCCATCCCCTTCACCGAACTCAAACTGCCGACGCTGAGGACCGCTGAAAGGGGGTTTCTGAACCCTGTCGCCTTTCTGAAGACCGCTCAAGATTTCTGCCTGACTACTGTTGCGCAGACCGACCTGCACATACACCTTCTCGGTCTTCGGGCGCCCTTGCGCATCGGTCTCATTCGGAACGACCTTCAACACATAATATTTATCGCCTTCGGTTCCCAGCGCCTCCAACGGCAGCACGGGCACGCCTCTCCTCGACTCGGTGAGGATACGGCATCGTGCGGTCATCCCCGGACGCAGAGACGAATCGGTCTGTTTCAAGTACACCTCTACTGCAAACTTGACCACTCCGAGCGCACTGGCACCCTGAGCCGATTGCGAGGCAGGCGCAATCTTGCGCACTTCCCCCCGAAACACCTTACCGGGCAGGGCGTCCACCTTGACCTCGACGGGCATGCCCACCTTCACCTTCGCCACATCCAACTCGTTCAGGTTGAGCCGAACGCGCATCTGGGACAAATCCGCCACCTGCATAATCGGCGTGCCTTCCCCAAAGCCGGTCGTGCCCGACATCACCAACTCACCCACCTCGCGGTAGCGGCGCGTCACAATCCCGCTAATCGGGGCACGCACATCGGTCTCCGAGAACTGGATCATCAAGTTCTGGAACTGGCTGGTCGCCTGACGCTCGGCAGCCTGCGCTTGCTGAAGCTCCAAGCGACGCATCTCAATATCCCGCAGGCGCAGGCGGGCGTTCTCCACCTCGGTCTGAGCCGCCTCGTATGCCTTGCGCTTGAGCTCATCCTGAACCGCATTCGCACGGGCGCGCTCTAAATCCGCTCGTGCCGACTCCAACTGGGCGCGGGCGGTCTCCAACTCAATCCGCTGTTGCTCCGCCAGCTGCTGTTGACGCTGTTGAACATTCCGCAGCTGGCTCTCGGCGTTCGTCAGTGCAGTACGCGCACTATCCACCTGCTGACGGGAGACATAGCCTTTCTCCAGCAGGTTCTGAAGGCGCTCATAGTTGCGTTGTGCCTCCTGAAGCTGCGCCTCTGCCGTCCGTACAGCGTTGGCGACCTCTACCCGCTCCTGAGGGTGCTTCACCGTCTCCAATAAGCGCAGATTCTCCTGAGCGCTCTTGAACGCCGACTCCGCCGATTGGAGGCTGGAACGCGTCAAAGTTGGCTGTGCCTCCAGTTCACGTGCCACCTGCTCCAAGCGAATCTCGGCTTGACGCAGTTGGAGCCGTGCTTCGCGCTCTTGAACCTCTAACGCAATCCGCGCACGCTCCGTGCTGGCTTTCGCCGATTCGACCTGCGCACTCCCTTGTTCCACCTGCTGCTTGATTTCGCGCGGGTCAATCTGAGCCAGCAACTGCCCCTGCTGAACTAAAGCACCTTCCTCTACAAACAGCGCCTCAATCCTGCCCGGCACACGCGACTTGATTTCTACCACACGCACCGGCTCAATCGCTCCCGACTCGCTGACATCCACCGAAATATCGCCCTCGGTGACCGTGAAGGTGCGTTCTGCGGCTTGAGCGGTCGGCGCATTCCGACCCGCCACCAAAACCCAACCCAGTCCGCCGCACATCAGAGAGACGCCAACAACGACGATACATCCGACCAGTCCCTTTCTCATCTGCTTGCCCCGTATACTATACCTGAGCCGTGTTGAAGGGTTCCCAAAATCACGCACGGGTCGCCATCATCCGACAGGGTACACTGAAAGCGATGGAAGGCGAACTGGTTTGGAAGGGCAACATGCTGTTTGAGGGGCGTGCCAACACCGGACATCCCATCTTGTTCGACGCACATCCCGCCTCCGGGGGCAACGATGTCGCCGCCACCCCGATGGAGCATATGCTCCTCGCGGTCGCAGCCTGCACCGCCATCGATGTGGTTGCCATCCTGAACAAAATGAAACAGCCCCTCACCGAGTATCGGGTCTCCATTCGTGCCGAACGCGCACCCGAACACCCACGGCGATTTACTAAAGTGATTATCACCCACCACCTCAAAGGCGACAACTTAGACCCCTCCGCAGTAGAGCGTGCGGTGAAACTCTCCGACGAAAAGTACTGCTCCGCCTCGGCGACCCTGCGCCTGCCCACAGAGGTCGCCTCCGAGTTCGTGATAGAAGAGTAGGATGGTACGCTCCTCCGATTGGCTCTATAAAGCGGGCTGGACACTCGTGCGTGGGCTGGCACGACTCTACTTCAGGATGGAGGTGGTCGGTGCCCACCATGTGCCGATGGAGGGACCGCTCATCGTCGCTCCAAACCATATGAGCCTGTTAGACCCACCCCTGATTGGCTGTGCCTGCCCCCGCGAACTGCGCTACTTGGCAAAAGTGGAACTGTTTCGCTATGGGCTGTTTACCAAACTCATCTCTCGGCTGGGAGCCTATCCGGTGGAGCGCGGCACCGCCGATGTCAGCGCCATCAAAACCGCACTGCAACTCTTGGCGGAGGGGCGCGCCCTGATTATCTTCATAGAAGGCACTCGCGGCGATGGCACCCACCTTCTGCCACCCAACGCCGGCGTGACCCTATTGGCGCGCCAGTCGGGAGCGCCTGTCCTGCCGACCGCCATCATCGGCACCGATAAAGCCTGGCGCAAAGGAAGTTGGCTTCCCAAACCCATCAAGGTCAAAATCGCTTTCGGCGAGCCTATCCGCTACAGTGACCTGTTCGGCGAGCGAACCGACCGTCAAGCCCGCGAAGCGTTCAGCTGGGAAGTGATGCACCGAATTGCAGACCTCACGACCCAACTCGGCAGCCCCATCCCGCTCCCAGCCGACCAGGCAAAGTAGGCATCCGCCAAACGGACAGATGCCACCAAGTGGAGCCTCAGGCGTTCTCGGCGTTGACTTCTACCGTAATCTCTGCCTCGATCCCTTCCATCCAGCGGATGTGCACCGTGTGGCTCCCCACCGTGCGGATAGGCTCCAGCAGTTCTATCTTGCGTTTGTCTACGCGCAAGCCATACTGTGTCTGAATCGCCTCGGCGATATTATCGGCGGTGATTGCCCCAAACAGCTTAGTGGAGTTCGGTGCGGTTCGACCGCTGAGGGTAAGGGTCTGACCGTTGAGCTTTTGAGCGGCTTCCATCGCCAGCTGGCGCAGGCGTTCCGCACGCTCCTGCAGAACGCGCTCGCGCTCCGCCTGAGCTTTCCGATGACCCTTCGTGGCGGGCACGGCGAACCCACGCGGAATCAGATAGTTGCGTGCATAGCCGCCAGCGACCTTCTTAATCTCGCCCTCTTTGCCCAAGTTCGGCACATCGCGTGTGAGAATGACCTCCATTTTTTGCCTCCTTAGCGTTCAATTCGGATGCCAAACGCTGGCTGGTTCCGTCGGAATGGGCTTTCTAAGCCGCCCCACAAGAACAGGTTGCCCGACACACGCCAGTTCAGGCGCAGATGACCCTGCCAGTCGTTCGGGTCGAACAGGTCAAAAGAAACGGTACCTTGTTCGCCGAGCCTTAAGTCTACCCCAAAACCCGGCTTGGATGCATAAATCCCATAGCGCAAAAATAGATTGGAGTTGATGGGCGTCCCATATTGGGCAATCAGGCGGTCGCGCTCGGTGAAGTCGTACAACCCCAAAGTCAGCGTGCGCTCGCCTGTCAGAAACAGCGTGGCAACGAGGTCGGTACGATACCGCTCGCTCTCGGTGTTATAACCCATCTCCAAGCGGTAAGTCGCGTCCTGAATGCCGAAGGTGCGTGCCGAAAGCGCGGTTTCCAGCGCCTTGTTCACCCGCTGGAGGGTATCGCCCGCCTCGCGCAGTGTCGGGCGCACCTCCGTCACCGTCTCATTCAAATTCTGCACTAACTGGTCGCTCCGCTCCAGCACATCACCCGCTTTATCTGCCAAGTTGTTCGCCTTCTCCGACAGCGTGCGCACATTCTGGGTTGTGTCGCGAATGTTGGACTGCAGCTCGGGGTCACCAACCAGTTGCTCGACCTCGCTCAGGAGTGTCTCAGCACGCTCCGTAGTGCTCCGAATGTTGGCGAGGGTCGCACGCAGGTCTTCCTGGGTCTGGGGGTCGCTCAGCAACCGATTCGCGCTGGCAACCGCTTTACGCAACTCTCGCGTAGTGGCATTCGCCTCCGCCAGCAGCTGACGGATGCCCCTCCGGTTCTCCACGACCACTCCATCCACCGTGCGCAAGAGCCGTTCCATCCGTGTTGTGACCAGCTGAACACCCTCCAGCGTGTCCACCACCGCCGTACGCAACTGCTGGTCTTCCAACAGGGCGCGCACTGCCTGGAGAGTCCCTTGAAGTTCTTGAAGCGTGCGCTCCACTTCGGGGGTCAAACGGCTCAGCGCGCTGTTGAAATCTATAGGCGACTCGCCGTCCAGTGTGCTGTTCGGCGCGATGAACCCTACCGACTGGGCAGGGGGTATCACCTCCACACGCGCCTCCGTCGGCAATAAGGTCCCGCCCGCAATCCGAAAAGTGGAGCCTGTGGGTATCTGAATGCCCTCACGAATCGCCAGCGTCAACTCAGCAACCGGCGGAGAACCCACCAGGTCAACCCCTCGCACAAAGCCAATCGGGACACCCGCCATCAGTACCGAGGCGCCCGTACCAACACTGCGTGCGTCGGCAAAACGCACCTTGAGCAGATAGTGCCCACTATCGGAAAAGCGTGCCCGCAAAAACTGCAATCCCACTGCGATCAGGGCAATCCCTATCAGCACCATCGCGCCCACACGCACCAAATCCGCACGCATCAGGGTTAATAACATTTGACCGCAACAGGCAATCTCCTGCAGTGTTAGTAGGAATTTTTTGCGAGGCGGAGAATCTTGAAATCGTATGCCAGAGGAAGAAGTCGTCCATTCAAGCCGGCGTCGCGAAGAGATAATCCAATACATCATCGCACTCCCGATGATGATCCCGCGACTGCTTGTAGATGCGCAGACCCTTCAGGTGCTTTGGGCTTCACCTCAAGCATCTCAACTGCTCGGCTATGATGACGCTGAGATAACGCAGGTCAATATCAAAAATATACTCAGGCTGGACGAACAAGAAATCCAAAAAATCACTAAACACCCTTTGACTCAAGATATCTCTGTTCAACTCAAAACAGGTGAGCCTCGTATTGTGCGAGGTGTCTTCGTCCCCTATCCAGATGCTCAGGTGCACCACTTCATTTTTGAAGACCGCACCGAGTGGACTCTCGCCTACCGCTTTATCACTGAGACCGCTCCTGTACTCGTCCGTCTACCCGATGAGCAGTTCTTACCCGAAGTGGTCTGTAAAGTGGCGAGTTTGTTCCAAGTGAAATATGTCTATATCGGGAAGCTGGTCGAGGCGGAAACGGTGGAGGGGCTGGCGCTCTGCGTCGATGGACAAATCCAACCTGCCGGCAGCTACACCCTTGCAAACACCCCGTGTGAAGAGGTATTCAACCGTTCCACCTGCTTCTTCGCATCAGGGGCACGCCAGCTGTTCCCCAAAGATGAGGAATTGGAAACCCTCGGAGTAGAAAGCTATTTGGGCACCCCCCTCATCGATTCCGCAGGACGCCCGATGGGCATTCTGTGGGCATGCGACACGCGCCCGATGCCCAATCTCCCCCTGTTTGCCGACCTATTCCGGCTGATTGCCGACCAAGTCAGCGTCGTTCTGGAGCGCAACCGTATCCGCCAAGAGCTCCAGCAGGTCAACGAGCAGCTGACTCAAGCGCAAAAGATGGAGAGCATCGGGCAGATGGCAGGGGGCTTAGCCCACGATTTTAACAATATGCTGACAGCGGTGTTGGGTTTCATCGAACTGGCTCAATCCGCCCTGCCAGAAGAGAACTCTGCGCAGGGGTATCTTCAGCGCGCTATTCAAGCGGTGGATAAGGCATCCCAACTCACTCGCCAACTGCTCACCTTCGCCCGACGCCAGCCGATGCAAATCCAACCGATTGACCTCAACGCCCTCGTCCAAGAGGCACTGCGCGTGGCACAAGGGTGGCTCCCAGCCTCCATCCATCTGAAGGTCTACACCGACCAGCCCACCTGGATTGTAGAGGCTGACCCCACCCAACTGAGCCAGGTCATTTACAACCTCGTCATCAACGCGCGCGACGCAATGCCGCAGGGGGGTACCCTCACCGTTGAAACCGCTAATGTCCACCTGGACGCAGAGTACGCCCGAACCCATTTTGGGGTCCTGCCTGGCGACTATGTCCTGCTCGCCATTTCCGATACCGGCATCGGGATGCCCCCAGAGGTCAAGAGTCGGATTTTTGACCCGTTCTACACCAGCAAACCAAACGCTTCCGGGTTGGGGCTGACCATCGTGTACAGTATCGTGCGCCAGCTGGGAGGGCACATCTGGGTCTACAGCGAACCCGGTCGAGGCACAACCTTCAAAATCTATCTCCCGCGCGCACAAGCTCAGCAGCGTGCCGAACCGCTCCCTCAAATCCCCACCCAACTGGAAGTGCATGGGCAGGAGGTCATTCTGCTGGTGGAAGACGAGGCGGATGTGCGCGCCGTCGCCTCCGAGAGCCTGCGCCGGCTCGGCTACCGCGTGCTGGAATGCGCCAGCCCCACCGAAGCGCTCCAAGTGGCAGAGCAGCACCCCGAGACCATCCATCTCCTCCTAACCGATGTCGTGATGCCAGTCATGAGCGGGAAGGTACTCGCTGAGCATATCAAGCGCTTGCATCCACAAATTAAGGTACTCTATGTGTCGGGCTATACGGAGAATGTGATTGCCCATCACGGCGTGTTAGACTCAGGAATCAACTTCCTGCCCAAACCCTACACGCCCTCGCAATTAGCCCAACGCGTGCGCCAAATCTTGGATGAGAGAGGCGCCTAACTGGGAGAGAAGGGACGAATGAAAATCGTTATCGGAGTCGATTCAAACGGCGCGTACCAACACGCGCTCCGATGGGTCGCGGCACTTGGCTTTGCCAACCCTGAGGTCTACCTCGTTGCGGCTGTTGAACCGGTGCGTCCTCCGCTCGTTGGAGTCGTCGCACCCTTCCCTGAAGAGGTGTTCCTTGAGGCACAGCGTACCCAACGCCACCTCGCCGAAACCGCCCTGCAACAGGCAAGCGAACTCGCCCAAAACGCCGGACTGAAACCGCAAACCCTCCTGCGCGAGGGACACGCCAGCAACGAAGTGCTCAAAACCGCCGATGAACTCAACGCCGACCTGCTGGCGCTTGGCGCCTCACAGAAAAGCACGCTCCAAGCCTTCTTCGTAGGCAGTGTTGTGCGCGCCGCACTCACCAGCGCCAAACAAAGTCTGCTCATCGCCCATACACCCCCGCCAAGCGATGAGGGAATCCGAGCCGTGTTGGCTACCGACCACTCATCCTATAACCGTCGCTGCGTTGAACTGCTTGTGCAGTTCGCTCCCCACAACCTCAGACGCCTCGCCATCACCACCGCCTATGAGCTGGATGATGAGACCCTGCAGATTATCCTCAAGGGGATGCCCGCCCTCGGCGAGGAGGGAAGCGACTGGGTCGTGGAACAGTTCCACACACGCAATCGCCAAGTCTGTGAGATGGTTCAACCACTGGGCGCCTCATGCGAATCGGTGGTGGTGCAGGGACCGATTATCCCCTCCCTGCGCGAGGCTATCAGCGAAACCCAATCCCAACTGCTCATCTTGGGCGCTCAAGGTCATTCCCTGCTCGAACGGCTCTCGCTGGGAAGTATCTCTTACCATTTCGCAACCGCCGAACAGTATAACCTGCTGATCCTGCGCGTACCAGCATGAACCGAACCTACCGCCGAGTGGTGGCAGTGATGGGTGGGTCGGTCTGCACACCGCCCCAAGCCGAGTTGGCGCACACCGTCGGACGCCTACTCGCTGAGCGGGGTGCTGTAGTCCTCTGCGGCGGGATGACAGGTGTGATGGAAGCCGTCGCGCAAGGCGCTCAGTCAGCGGGCGGGCTGACCCTCGGTCTCTTGCCCGGCGCCTCCGCTAACGAATCGCCCCCCAATCCCTACATCGAGGTCGCCCTGTTCACCGGGCTACGCGAGGGACGCAACTACCTGATTGCCAGTGCATGCGACGGTGCGATTGCCATTGGCGGGGGCTACGGGACGCTCTCCGAAATCGCCCTCGCCCTACGCATGGGCAAACCGCTCGTGCTCGTGGACACTTGGGAGTTTCACCTGCGTGGGGAGCCGATCGAAGTGCCCACCGCCACCACCGCCGAAGAAGCGGTAGAGACCCTGTGGCAGAGGATGGAGCAACACCGATAAGATTACGCTCCAGGCTCGCCTGCCAAAAGCCACTCCCGGCTGAATTGAACCCACTTGATGGAAGAACGCTTGGGACGCCCGCGCTCATCCCGCTCCAAATCGGGCGACTCCAACGCATAACTGTAGGTCACATGGATTGTGCCATCGCGCGCCTGAATCAGCGAGGGATAGGAGTAGCGTCCCCGATTCGGTTCATCGCGTTCCAGATGGCGCTTCAGCGTCCAACTGCGCCCCTCATCTAAAGAGACCCAAAGCGCAAGGCTATGGCGACCTTGCTCGGTGTCGTTGCCTACCAGAACCCACTCGCCCGTGCGCAACACAAGCGCCTCCACACTGGAGCCGGGATTGGGCAAATCGGTCTTGCTCGCCTCGCTCCAGCTGTATCCCCGATCGGTGGAATAGGCGACCCACACCCGATTGGGCGGCGGCCCGTTGTCGCGCATATACGCTACTAATGTGCCATCCCGACGCGCCACCAGCGAAGGTTGAACCGCTCCGGGCCCGAGTATCGGCAGGCTTGCCGTCCAAGTCGCTCCATTATCCTCACTGACCGCTACCAACGAGAAGCTGAACCCATCCGAATAGAGCGGTAAGAGGATACGCTCGCCCTGAACCAGCGGATGCACTCGGGTCATCCAGCCCAGCCGTCGGGAAAGCAGGTCGCCCGCACGCTGGCGTACCGTCTCCAAATAGACACTCAGACGGGTACGCAGTTCGGGCGGAAAGCCGCTCGCCTGCGCTTCCAGCCGTTTACACCATGCCTCCACCCGCTCCACAAACCGCTCATCAGGGGATAGGTGTAGCACATCGCCTGCACTCCACCTGGGCACTAACCCACGCTGGTAGTCTGTAGCGATGCGATATTTCAACAAGGAACCTTCCCAGCGGTGGTTCAGCACCGTAATCCAGACCAGCCAGAGCCGTTGGCGCCCATCCAAAAAGAGGCATGGATTACAGTCAGGATAGTTCGGGGTGTCCGCCATCAGAAACGGCTCGCTCCAGCGCCGAGCGCCCCGCCGCCAACGCGCCCCCAAAATCTGCACATCATCCGCTGTCCGCTCGCCCGACCCGCTAAACCAACACACCAGCAGGTCGCCGTTGGGACATTCTACGATGCTGGACGCGTGATTGTGCCAGCCGTTGAGCGGAAAAATCAGTTCGCTTTTTATCATCCTACACCCCAGTTAGCCTTACCTCCTCGGTTCCCTGCCTTGAACGACTTCACCCTTGCCCTCAGAGGGACTTTATCGGGCATAATATAAGGGCTTCCAGCACGAGGGGCAAAATGAAAACACTCTACATAGACTGCATCGGTGGTATCGCGGGCGATATGATGCTTGCGGGATTGATTGAGGCGGGTGTGCCCGAAGAATCGCTCCTTCAGGTCTTTAACGGACTCGGCTTAGCAGGCTGGCAGTGGCATTCGGAGCGGGTAGAGGTCGAAGCGGTCTTCGCCCGGCGTGT
>JBDNDR010000047.1:0-9893 GCA_046718995.1 Fimbriimonadales bacterium | reverse complement strand
GCGCTTCGGTCGAATCGCTGGTCAAGGCGCTCAACACTCTGGGAGTGACCCCTCGCGACCTGATTGCTATCTTGCAGGCGCTCAAGTCGGCAGGCGCACTCCACGCTGAAATAGAGGTGCAGTGATGCAAGCGAAATCGATAGGTGTTCCTATGACCCACAAGCCGGAGGCTCCCAAAAATGCGGAGCTCCACCGTGCGTGCCAGCAGTTCGAATCGCTGTTTGTGCTTCAGCTGTGGCGCGCGATGCAACGCACGATACCCAACCAGCCGAAAACTCTGAATTATGCCGAAATGTTCGACCTCCATTTTGCCGAACATTTAGCGCAGAACGGACGTTTCGGGCTGGCAGACCAGCTCTATCGCCAACTGGAGTCGGCTTTACCCCAAGAACCCGTCTCGGCTCCCAACCCGTCTCACCCTGACGAAGGAGGTTCCCGATGAAAACGCAACGCGAAGTGCTGAGCCTTTGGGTTCGGGAGGTGGAACGGCTCCTGCCCCTGCTTTCGGCATGGTGTCAAGCGCTCATTCAGCGTGATACGAACGCCATCGCGTTGGCTCACGGGCGTCTACAGCCCATGCTTAGCCGATTGGAACAACTGCGTGGGGCACTCCAGCCCCCGATGGAACCTGAGCTGGCACAGACCGAGCTGTATCAGCATGCGCTCAAGGTCGCCCAAGAGATGGACAACCTTCTACAGACCGCTTACGAGGTGATTCTGAACGAGTTGGACTACACGCACGGGCTGATGGCGATGTTAGCCCGCACCGCCGAACCCGAACATTATGCGCCCACCGTACCGGCAAGCAACTCGACCAACCTGCTGATGAACGCTGAGGTATAGCGAATGAGTTCGTTCTATGGGATTGAGCTGGGCACGCGCGCCCTCCGAGCCTTCCAGATTGGGCTGGAGGTCACAGGGCACAATGTAGCGAATGTCAACACGCCGGGTTTCAGCCGTCGGCGTGTACAGTTCGCCAACACCCCAGAGTTCGCCGTCAACCCCCGCCTACGCATCGGCAGTGGCGTGATGGTGCAGATGGTGGAACGGATGCGCGAGATGATGCTGGAACAGCGCATCAACACCCAGAACGCCGACTTCGCTCGCTTGGACACGCTGGCACGCTCGCTCCAGCAGGTGCAGTCCGCCTTCAACGAACCGGGCGAGTTCGGCATCAATGCCCGACTGAACGCCTTCTTCAACGCCTTTGAAGAGCTCGCCACGCGCCCCGATAGCCTCGCTTCACGCCAGAGTGTGCTCCAGAGCGCCTCTGCCCTCGTGGGTACCATCCGCACCCTGTACGATAGCCTCAGCACGCTGGAAAACCAAGCGATGACCCAAGCCGAATCGCTGATTGGCGAGGCGAACGAACTGGCTCAGCAGGTGGCACGCCTCAACGAGCGTATCCGAAGCGCCCAATCCACCGGCGCCGAGGCGGGCGACCTGCTGGATCAGCGCGACCGACTGATGAGCCGACTGAGCGAGCTGGTGGGCGCGCGCGCTCACTATACCAGCGATGGCGGGATTATGGTCTTCGTGGATGGGCATACCCTCGTGCAGGACGGCGCCTCGTTCCCCTTACCTAACGCCATCGACATCGCCAACCGCACGCTAACCAGCACACCTGTGGATATTCGCATTCAGTCGGGTGCCTTGCGTGGAGTGATGGACACGGTTGCCAACCTCCAGAGCTATCGGGCAGACCTCAACACCTTCGCCAGCACGCTCATCACGCAGGTCAACGCGCTTCACAGCACGGGCTACAGCCTGAACGACACGACGGGGCTACTCTTCTTTGATGGCACCGACGCCAGCAACATTGCGCTCCATGCCGATGTGAGCGACCCGGCGAACATCGCGGCGTCGGGTCTCATCAGCACTCCGGGCAACAACGGCGTCGCCTTAGCGTTGGCGAACCTGCGCAACCAGCCGCAAGCCGCCTTAGGTGGGGCGAGCCTCACGCAGTACTATCGCAACCTCGTCGGACGGGTCGGCAACGATGCGCAGGTCTCCAGAAATCGTGCAGAAACGCAACAATTAAGCGTGGAGCACCTCACCAACTTGCGCGAGTCGATTTCGGGTGTCTCCTTAGATGAGGAAGCAGGAAAACTGGTGCAGTATCAACGCAGTTATCAGGCAGCGGCACGGATGGTGAGCAGTTTCGACTCGCTCCTGCAGGATGTGCTCCAGTTCGTAGCACCGAGATAGGTGAGATAGCGGATGCGCATTAGTACTTCGCTTCAGTTTGGGCGCATACAGAAGACGATTGAGCGGGGCAACGACCAGCTCAGTCTCTGGCAGCGGCGCGTCAGCACGGGACGCCGAGTGGAACAGCCGTTGGATGACCCCGTCGGCACGGTTCACGCGCTCGCCATCCGCCAGCAGCTCCAGCAGATCGACCAGTACCAGCGCAACATCCGCGAGGCGAAACTGTTCCTGCAGTCCACCGAGCAAGCCTTCTCCGACATCGGGGAAGTGCTCAACCAGGTGCGCCAGATTGTGACCCAAGGCGCCAACGACACGCTCCAGCCCGAAGCCCGCGAGGCGCTTTTCCAACAGGTGCGCAAACTCCAAGAACGCCTGATGCAAATTGGCAACCAGCGCGTCGACTCCGACCGCTATCTGTTCAGTGGTCAGTTAGTGTTCACCCAGCCGTTCACGCTGGTCGGCACAACACTCACCTATCAGGGCGATGGTCTACCGATGCAAGTGCCGATTGCGAACAACCACACCCTCGTGATGAACTTCTCCGGGGGGCGAATCGCCGACCTATACAACAAGCTCAACGACATCGCGCTCAACATTCAGACTGCCAACCTTGCCGACCTATCGATGAACGACCTGCGCGATATAGAGCAGTTCCAAGCGGAGTTTCAGCGCTATCGGGGCGAGGTCGGGGTGCGCCTGCGCGAGGTGGAGACCTACACCTATCTCCATCAATCACGCCACGACCAGCTCAAGGGGAACCTCGCCGACATTGAAGAGGTCGACCTCGCCGAAGCCATCAGCCAGCTGCGCCAATCGGAATTGAGCTATCAGGCATCGCTCCAGATTTTTACGCGCGTGCAGAGTGTGAACCTTTTTGACTTCCTGCGCGGAGGTTAGACGATGGAACTTGAAACAACCCGATTCGGTACAATTAAGATAGAAGAGGACGACATCATCACCTTTCCAGAGGGTCTGGTAGGTCTGAGCCGGTACAAGCGGTTCATCCTGATTCGGCATGGGGAGGAGACCCCGTTCCACTGGCTCCAGTCGGTTGATGAACCGTCATTTGCACTCTTAGTGATTGATCCCTGGTTCTTCCGTCCTGATTACGAGGTGGTGTTGTCGGACTCGGAAGTGGAACGACTGCAGATTCAGGAAGAGACGCCAAAGGCGGTCTTCGCTACGGTGACGATTCCGCCGGGCAAGCCGGAGCTGATGACCGCGAATCTGCTCGCTCCGCTGGTGTTGAATCTCTCAACACGCTGTGGTCGGCAGGTGATATTGGATGACGAACGCTATCAGACGCGCCACCCGATACTGGAGGAGATGTGGCGAAGCGCCACCTCTCAAGAAGTGGCGTAGCATCGTCCAACGCCATGGAGGGCTATTGGTATGTTAGTACTCACACGGAAGGTTAATCAGAGCATCATGATTGGGGACGACATCGAGGTCGTCGTGTTGGAGGTGCGCGGGGAACAAGTCCGCTTGGGCATCAAAGCGCCACGCAATGTCACCGTCCACCGCCGAGAAATCTACGACGCCATCCAGAAGGAGAACCTCATGGCGGCGCAGACCCAGCCCGAGGATGTGCCCGAAGCACCCAAGAAAACCGAGTCGGTCAAATCGGCATCGTAGGTTCTCAGTCCGCTTCCCACGCTCGCTGAATCCCGTGCGTGTCTAACCACGCCTGGTACTCCCTCAGCAGGCGCTCCGTCTCGTAGACCTGGTGCGGCTCCTTCCGTTGGGTCAGGCAGAACGCTATCAACACTCCCACCGCTTCCCCGATGTTCCATTCCACGGGGTGCAGGCGATAGCAGCCGTTGGTGATGTGGGTCGTGCCGATGTTTTTGCACGCGGGGAGTAGGTTCCGCACACGCACAGGCATCAGCGCACCCAGCGGGATTTGGAACGGCAAGGCGTCTATATCCAGATAGTTGTCGCCTCCAGTGCTGGGGTGCAGGTCGATGCGATAGTGTCCCACGCCCACGCTGTCGGTAAACGGCTCGGCATACTGGGCGTCAGGTCGGCACTCCGCACTGAGGTGTTGCTCGCAGACGGTGAACCGTGCGCGGATACGGCGCGACTCGCGGATGTAAGGCGCTTTGGCTAAACCGTCAGGCGTGCCCGTGATGTCGGGGCGCAGGTGCAGTCCCGGATAGCCGACCCCACCGTCGGGGCGGTGCGCCTCCGTCTGGAGCCAATAGAGCAGGCTCAGCGACAGCTGGCGCGCCGACTCGGAGGCTTGCAAGAAGCCCGACTCGGTGGTCGGCTGGGGGACAGCCTCCTGCGCACCCGTGTTGGGCGCGCTGTCGGCGGGTTCGTAGACGGGCGCAAGGAAGTAGTCGTTCTGGGGCCAGTTGACTATCGTGACCGCTTCGGGCGCCACGCTCGGCTCAAAATGGCTCGGCTCCACAATCTGGCGGTAGCGGAACAGGCTGAAGTTCCCATCCTCACCGAACAGGCTCATCGTGCGGGGCTGGAGCGTGATAGGATGCACATCCACCCAGCCCAGTAGCGGTCCGTACCAGAATGGGGGCTGGAAGGTGCGCCAGAAGGTGTACTGTTCAGGCGGGTCGATGGTGTGGTCGCCGTCGGGGTCGTAGCCCAGCGCCATACACCAGGTGATTGCCTGCATATTGTGCGGTTCGGGCTGGGGTTTGGCGTGGGGTTCGCCTGTCTCGCTCTGTGCCTCTGCGCCCGTCACATACTCCACGCGTCCCAGCGGGAGCAGCTCGCCCGTCTCGGTGGCGTCCACGATGTAATCGGCATAGATGAGCTCGTGTTCGCCAGTGTCTAAGTTGAGGAACTGTACGGCGCGTAGGGAATCGCCCTCTGCAAGCACGCCCACAGGCTTACGACGGTAGCGTACTTCCAGCCAGCCCGCCATCTGGGGATAGGCAAGCATCCCGTTCAGGACGGCGACCCCCACCTTCGGCTCGTGGCACAGGCGGCTCACCAGTCCGCCACCGGGGTTCAACACCGGGTCGTGGCGCGCCGAGTCGCTCAGCGGATAGTAGTTTCGGTAGTAGTCGCGCACGGCGTTCCGGTAGGCGTGGTAGCGTCGGGTACAGCCTTGCGTTTCGATCCAGCGGTGTTCGTCGGGGGGCACTGCCTGCGCGGTCAACTGCCCACCGAGCCAGTCGGTCTCCTCGGTCAGAATCGTGGCGATTCGGTGCGCACTCAGCGCCATCGCGCAGGCACATCCGCCCGTGCCACCGCCGACCACCAGCACTTGCGTTCGCAGTTCCTTCATCGAGGGGGATTGTACCTGTGCGAGTGAACCGCTGCGAACGGGTATCCTTAGCCCTATGAAATGCCCTGTGTGCCAAGTGGAACTCAAGATTGCAGACCGGTTGGGCATCGAGATTGACTACTGCCCCAACTGTCGGGGGGTATGGTTAGACCGGGGGGAGTTAGACAAGATTATTGAGCGCGTCTACCAGGAGCCGGCTTCCAGTCCGCCTCCGCCCGCGCGTGGTGCGCCTCCACCGCGACGCTATGAGGACGACGATGACGCCTACGACTATCCTGAGCGTCATCCCCACTACGACCCCCATCGCGGGCACAAGCGGCGCAAGAAACGCAACTGGCTGGAAGACCTGTTCGATGTGTTTGATTGAGCGCCTTGACCTCACGCTGGGGCAGTGAGTCAGTTTATGCGTTCCACCCGCGCCCGCGTGACGGTAGTGGCAGAGGCTATTAAGTTCTCTCGCTCTGTCTTGCTTCGATTTGCGCTATCGCCTGCTGGATTGCCTTGCGCTGCTTATCACACGCCACGCAGGTCAGCAGGCAGGTGAGCAGGTATACTTCTATCTGCTATGGGTCGCATTGTTGATGTTCCGTTAATCTTTGAGCGCAGTGTGCCCGGCAGGCTCGGTGTGCGTCCTCCCGTCTGCGATGTGCCCACCCGTCCCCTCGCCGAGTTGATTGGCACAGAGAACCTGCGTCAAGAGCCGCCCCACTTGCCCGAAGTGAGCGAGTTAGACACGGTGCGCCACTATACCCGACTCGCCCAACGCAACTACGGCATCGATGTCGGTTTCTACCCGCTCGGCTCCTGCACGATGAAATATAACCCCCGTATCAACGAGAAAGTCGCCAACCTGCCTGGCTTCACGCACGCTCACCCGCTCCAGCCCGAGTCGCTCTCGCAGGGCGCGCTCCAGCTGATGTACGAGTTGCAAGAAGACCTGAAAGCCATCACGGGGTTCCACGCCATCACCTTGCAGAATGTCGCTGGGGCGCACGGCGAGCTGTTGAGCCTGATGCTCATCAAGGCGTACCACGAGTCGCGGGGTCAAGGCGAAACGCGCAAGGTGGTGCTGGTGCCCGACTCTGCCCACGGCACGAACCCTGCCTCCGCCGCGCTCTGCGGCTTCAGTGTGCGCTCTATCCCGACCGATGCGCAGGGCAACACCGACTTAGACGCGCTCAAACAGGCGCTGGAAGAACTGGGCGAACAGGTCGCCGCCATGATGCTCACCAACCCCAGCACTCTGGGGCTGTTCGACCAGAACGCTCAGACAGCTTGTGCCCTTTTACACGAGGCGGGTGCGCTCGTCTTCTGTGATGGGGCAAACATGAACGCACTGGTCGGAGTCGTCAAACCGGCGGAGGTCGGCTTCGACTGTATGCACCTGAACCTCCACAAGACCTTTTCCACCCCTCACGGGGGCGGCGGACCGGGTGCGGGGGCTGTGGGCGTGGCTGAGTGCTTAGAACCGTTCCTGCCCACCCCACGTATCGTCCGCACGGAAGACGGACGCTATGCACTGGACTACAACTTTCCCCAATCCATCGGACGGGTGCATGCGTTCTATGGCAACTTTTTGAACTTGGTGCGCGCCTACACCTACATCCGTGCCTACGGCGGAGAAGACCTCCACACCATCGGCGAGTTCGCCGTGCTGAACGCGAACTATGTGCTGGCACGCATCCGCCACGCTTTTCCGCCCGCCGTAGACCGATTGTGCATGCACGAGTGCGTCGTGACCGCGCAAGCCTACAAGCAGTACGGGGTGCGCGCTTTCGACATCGCCAAGCGCCTGCTGGATTACGGGTTCCATCCGCCCACGATGTACTTCCCGCTGATTGTGCCGGAGTGCCTGATGATCGAGCCGACCGAGAGTGAGAGCAAGCAGACGCTCGACATGTTCGCGAACGCCCTGCTCGAGATTGCACACGAGGCGATGGAACAGCCGGAGCTGCTCAAGAACGCCCCACACAGCACGCCGGTGCGCCGACTGGACGAGGCGGGTGCGGCGAAACAACTCATCTTGCGATGGCAGGGCGAAGTGGTCTATCCGCACGAGGTGCCTGCCTGCGCGTGTTGATAGAGGGTGCAGGTGAGCCAGCCCAGCAGATGGCGACCGATACCGCCCTGCTGGAGGCGTTCTTGGCGGGCGCAATCCCCCCGACCCTGCGCCTCTATCGGTGGACATCGCCAGCGATTACTTACGGACTGAACCAGCAGCTCCCCAACACCCTGATTCAGGAGGCGGAGCGATTGGGGGTTCCGCTGTTCCGCCGTCCGACCGGGGGCAAAGCCGTTCTGCACGGGCACGACCTCACCATCGCGCTGGTATGGGATTCCGGGGCACGCTTCCCTCGCCAAGCGTACGAGCAGGTCTTGCCGACGCTCATTCGGGCATTCCAGCGTGTGGGCGTGCCTGCGACCGTGGGGCATGCACCCCCTGCCTCACCGCTCAGTACGTACGATGGGGGCGACTGCTTCGCCGTGCCCAGCACCAGCGACATCGTCCACGCCGAAACGGGTCAGAAACTGATGGGGTGTGCGCTGAGGGTTCTGCAGGGCGCCACGCTACTCCAGGCGTCTATCCCTCTCCAGATGCCGCGCCTGCCGACGGAGCGCCTGTTCGGATGGGCGCACCCTCAGCCCCCGCCCTACGACGAAGAGGCACTGACCGCAGCGCTGGTGGAGTGCCTATCAGAACGGTTTTAAGGTACTATAGGCTCGGCGTTGAAAGCACCTTTATCTGACCCCTCCGCCTCTTCGGAGGTGGGGCGTTCCAACGGTCGTTGGAAAAGTAAGACTCTTCAGGCGATGCGCTCGCCCCAGTTCCGCCGGTACTGGGTGGGGGCGTTCTTCTCGTTTGTCGGTTCATGGGTTCAAAATGTCGCCCAGAGCTGGCTGGTCTACGACCTCACGCGCTCCGAATTCCTGTTGGGGCTGGTGGGCTTCGTGAGTGGGCTACCGATGCTGTTCCTCTCACCGCTGGGGGGCGCGCTCGCTGACCGCATCAACCGACGCCGAATCTTGCTGATTACCCAGAGCCTGTTCGCGCTGAGCGCGTTGACCCTGGCGTTGCTGACCTTCACGGGGGTCGTGCGCTACGAGTATATCTTGATACTGGCTCTGCTAAACGGGCTGGTGCTGGCAGTGGACTTACCCACGCGGCAGTCGCTGGTGGCGCATCTGGTTCCCCGTGAAGACCTCGCAAACGGGATTGCGCTCAACGCGGCGGCGTTCCAGACCTCGCGCATTCTGGGTCCAGCGCTGGGCGGGCTACTGCTGGAAAAGGTCGGTCCTGCCCCCTGTTTCCTCTTCAACGGGTTGAGCTTCTCGGCGATTCTGCTGGCGCTGTTGACTTTGCGCATCCAGTCGGTATCGTCCGAGCGTAAGCCGGCGGGGCTGTTGCGGTCGCTGGGGGAGGGGATTCAGTTTGTGCGTGCGCGGCGCGGACTGCTGATGCTCTGGCTGAATGTGCTGGTGCTGAGCATGTTCGGACTCTCGTACTTGGTGCTGATGCCCGTGTTTGCGGAGGAGGTGTTCCAGATAGGCAAGACGGGTTTAGGTCAGCTCTACACTTTCGCTGGGATTGGCTCGCTGATGGGGCTTCTGTTGGTGGCGCGCTTGGCTGGCGAGGTGTCGCGTGGGTGGCTGGTGCTAATCGCGGCGAACGGGTTTGCTTGGACAATCATCGCGTTCTCGCTGGTGCGCGACCCACTGATGGGCAAGCTCCTGCTGATTTTGGCGGGGATGTTCGGCGTGATGCAGTTGGTCAGCACAAACACCGCCCTCCAGACCGCTGCGCCCGACCACCTGCGCGGGCGTGTCGTGGCGTTGCACACATGGGCAATCAATGCACCTGCTCCCTTTTCGGCACTCCTGATAGGGAAACTGGCGCAGACCTTCGGTTCGCAGACCGCCGTGCTGATGTGCGTGAGTGTCTGTGCGGTGTTTGCGTTGTTCCTCGCTTTCGTGCCTGAGGTGCGCCGTCTGGAGGCTTGAGCCGAAGCCGATTGGGGGAACCTTAGCGTGGCTAAATAGGTATAATCCCCTTGGAGGTTGAGACGATGATAAACCTATTGAAAACAGGCTTACTTCTGACCGGCTTGACCCTATTGATGGTGTATATTGGGAACCTGATTGGTGGGCAGTCTGGGATTATTATCGCCTTGCTATTCGCAGGGCTAATGAATTTAGGCTCGTACTGGTTCAGCGACAAGCTGGTGCTGGCGATGACGGGCGCCAAGCCGATTTCAGAACAGGAGGCTCCGGAACTGTATCAGATGGTGCGCGAGATGACTCACCGTGCGAACATGCCGATGCCACGCCTCTATCTTATCCCCGAGGATCAGCCGAACGCTTTCGCAACAGGGCGCAACCCGCAGGTGGGTGTAGTGGGCATCACACAAGGTCTCCTGCGCCTGATGGACCGGGA
>JBDNDR010000046.1:0-9959 GCA_046718995.1 Fimbriimonadales bacterium | reverse complement strand
CAGTAGGCTCTGGTCAAACTCCAAGTAGCGGTCGTACTCCAGCAGGTCATACAGTTCGGCGCGGGTCTGCATCGCATCCAGCAGAGGTGTTTGGGTACCGATTTCGCGCAGGGTCTGGAGAACCTGCTCCGCCGCCTTCATCATCGCACGGAAACAGCTCATCGGGAAAATGACCATCTTATAGCCCAGTTGACCGAACTCTTGCACCGTGAGGTAGGGCGTTTTGCCAAACTCGGTCATGTTCGCCATGAGGGGCGCCGAGATGGAGCGTGCGAACTGGTCAAACTCGTCGGGCGTCTGGAGGGCTTCGGGGAAAATCGCATCCGCCCCCGCATCCAGATAGGCTTTGGCGCGGTCAATTGCGGAATCAAGCCCTTCTACAGCACGGGCATCGGTGCGAGCAATAATCACAAAGTTGGGGTTCTGGCGGGCTTGTACCGCCGCGCGGATTTTAGCCACCATCTGTTCAGTCGGGATGACCGCCTTACCTTCCAAGTGTCCGCACCGCTTGGGGCTGACTTGGTCTTCCAAATGAATCCCTGCCAGCCCCGCACGTTCCAGCATCTGGACGGCGCGAGCGGTCTGGAGTGCCTCGCCGTAACCTGTGTCGGCATCGGCTACAGCGGGGATGCTCACCGCGCTGGTGATATAGTTGCAGACCTGTGCCATTTCGGGCAGGCTGATAAAGGCGTGGTCTGGCAGTCCCAGCAGGCTATTGGTGACGCCAGCGCCGCTCACATAGACCGCCTCGAACCCGTGATACTGCACGAGACGGGCTAAGCCAGCGTTGAAGACGCCCGGCATCACGACCACGCTCCGCTGTTCCCACAGCAGGCGCAATCGTGCGCCGGGGTCGCTCAGTCCTTCGCTACCGACGAGTGGAAGCCTCACTCTGCGCCTCGCCCCAGCATCAAGATTTCCTCGCGCGTGAGCGTAACGACCTTACGCAACATCCGCGCTGAAGGGTCGCTGGTATCCAAGTAGCGTCGGTCGGTCATTCCCACACCGTCGCTCCCGATACGGTCTTGAATGTTCGGTGAGGCATAGCGTGGGTCGAAGATGAACTCCACCTCGTATTCCGGCGCTTTGAACGAGTACATCTTCGGGTCTTTACTCATGTCGATCTCGCGCCGGAACTTCATATCCCGAACCGCCAGCGAGTCCTGCATATAGGTCAGGTTCGGGTCGACCTCCAATGTGAAGGTCTGCAGTGCCTGAGGGCTGTAGTCCAACTGTTCGCCCTTGTTGCGCAGGATGACCGTCACGCGCGCGCCAATCGTGGGGATGTTGAGCGTCCCTTCCACTAAAATCACGCGCGGTCGCACCACCTTGACCGTTGCATCAAAGCCCATATCAATCGGCGGTTGGGTCTCAGGATACGGACCGTACCGACGCAGGATGTCCAAGATTGTGTCTTCCAGGTTCTTCTGGCGCACATCGTACAGGTTCAACGACTCCCAGTCTTTAGTACGCTCTTTCTCGGCGTCGACCAGCAGTTGCGACCATGTGTTGACCGCCTCATCAAACTTGCTGGATTTGAAGAGGGCGTGCGCCAGCATATGGCGTCGGGCGGGAATCATGTTGGGGAACTCATTCGCTTTATACATCCACGGCACGGCGTTCACCGGGTCTTGGATTTTGTGGTAGTACATCCAGCCCATCTCAAAGTAGAGGTCCCAGACAGTGGGGTTGTTCTGGATACCCTCCTCCAGAAATTTGAGAGCGAGCGGGATGTAACGTCGGTCTGAGCGCTGTGCCTCGTCGGTGAAGTTATAGCCCATATGCCAGGCGCCTGTTGCGTAGACATCCAAGTTGTGCGGGTCCAGCCAAGTGACCAAGCGGAGCATCGGCAGGACGGCGTCGTAGTTGCCCGAGTCGAAGAAGCCGTCGGCACGCACCCATAAGATACCCGCCATAAACTCACGGAACCCCGCCACCGCCACCAGCAGCTGCTCGGGCGATAACCCGACGGGCGTGGCAGTTTTCGGAGCATAGTTCTTCTGCCACATGGGAAAGATACGCATCTGTAGCCCTGCTTGAACGACCAGCAGGGCAAGCAGTGCGATTAACAGTCCTGTTGAACGCTTTTTCATCGTCTCACCCCATCACATCTCGCGCTGATTGAAAATAACGATACTCGCCACGAGCAGGAGTGACATATAAATAATGGCGTAGACAACCGTCTGCACCAGGTACGCTACCTCATCTGTGAGCACCTGCTCTGGGTTGATAATCGGGTTTTGGATGTTGAAGTTCGCGAAGTTGGGCAACAGCACGGTCAGGATTTGCACAGGGATTCGGGTCAGTGGCGTGACCTCCGGGTTGCGCTGGATGGTATCCAAGAAGGTGCTCATCAGGTTCCCCATCAGGAACACGCCTCCCGAAAGGAAGTAGTTCACCAGCGGGGAGACGAAGGTGGAGAAGAACAGGGTCACCGCCGCCAGCAGGGAGCTTTGGAAGAAGAACATGATTAACCCCTGCACAATCTTCGGGTCAAACTCACCGAGTGCCCACCGTGTAATCAGCAGGAACATCAGCCCCATCGTCAGATAGACGAAGCCGAGCGTTGCGATAGCGCCCAGGAGT
The DNA here is from genome assembly GCA_046718995.1 of Fimbriimonadales bacterium. Taxonomy (GTDB): domain Bacteria; phylum Armatimonadota; class Fimbriimonadia; order Fimbriimonadales; family GBS-DC; genus CAKZQI01. The sequence goes on along the minus strand of JBDNDR010000046.1, from coordinate 7,373 downwards.
TTGCCCAATACAAACTGATAGCGCTGAACGGGCTTGGAAAGGATGGTGTAGATGGTGCGCCTTTCGATCTCGGTGGGGATTAGCCCTGTACACATAATGATAGCGATAAAGGTGCCCGCTAACTGAATGATACCGAACCCGAAGCTGATTACCAGTGTGCGTTGCCCACGCCCTGCGAACGGTTCAAAAGCGGGGCTAATCAGCAGAATCACCAACGCTGCGAGCAAAATGACCAGTAAGATACGCTTGCGAATCGCTTCGCCAAAAGTCGCGCCTGCCAGTGCGAAAGTTGCGTTCATCGGCGGTTACCTCCCTGAATGGTCTCAACGAATAGGTCTTCCAGAGTGCGGCGGTACGGCTTGACACTGATGATATGCCCACCGCTGGAACGCACGAGGTCGATCACGCGGTCTACCGTACCGTCGTCGGGCTGTTCCACAATCAGGCGTCCATCGTGCAGGGATACGCGCCCACCCATGCTGCGGATTGGCTCCAACACGCCCTCGTTGACCTTCTCGGCAATCAACTCCACATGACCGCCCGAAAGCAGCTCCTCCAGTTTGCCGAGCTTGACCATCTCGCCCCGATTGAGAATCGCCACACGGTCGCACACCCGCTCTACATCCGACAACTGGTGCGAGCTGATGAAGAGGGTCTTGCCTTGATTCCGCAGGTCCAGAATCATATCGCGAATGTCTATGTGGGCGATTGGGTCTAAGCCTGCGGTTGGCTCGTCCAGTATCAGCAACTGCGGGTCGTTCAGCAAACACTGAGCCAGCCCGATACGCTGTTGCATTCCCTTAGAGTAGGTACGAATTGGCTGGTTCGCTGCGCGCGAGAGTCCGACCCGGTCCAGCAGTTCACGCACACGCTTGGAGCGCTCTGGTTCGGGGATACCAAACAGGCGCGCATAGAAAGTCAGGATTTCCTCGCCCGTCATATAGTCATAGAAGTAGGGGTTCTCAGGCAGGTAGCTGAGGTTGTAGTGGTTGCTCGGGTCGCCCGCAGGCTTGCCCAACACATAAGCCTCACCTTCCGTGGGGTAGATGATGCCCAGCAGAACCTTAATCGTGGTGGTTTTGCCTGCCCCGTTCGGTCCGAGGAATCCGAAAATCTCTCCACGATGCACTTCTAAGTTTAGGTTCTTGACTGCTTCCACGGGCGTCTTGCTCCACAGCCCGGAGTAGCGTTTGGTCAAATTGACCGTTTTGATGGCGTAATCGCTCATTTAGAGACCTCCTGCGTATGATGGCTCATTATTTTCATCACTGTCGCAGGATTATACCCAACCCCCTAACTTCCGCACCCACCTCCACAGCCGCCACCACAACTACTGGGACACCCCGTGTCAGGGAGAAACTATCCCCTTGCCAAAACCGCTATGCACCGCTCACACAGGTCAGGGTAGTCGGCGTGGGTTCCTACATCGGGCAATACCAGCCAACAGCGCGCACACTTCGCACCGGGGGCGGGGACTACTTCCACCAATATTTCATCACCTCCATCAAGACGCGCCACCTCCGCTTGCGAGACGCCAAACACGCGCGCCAACAAGTTATCGGGTGAGGGCGGGGTGGGGTAGGCGCTGAGGAGGTCGTACAAAGCATCTCCAACCGCCAGGCGTACCAGCGTAGACTGGGGATTGGGAATACGCTTCTCGTTCTTAGCGGTCTCTACCGCGCGGTTGACCTGCTCGCGTACTGCCAGTATCTGCTCCCAGCGTTCCAAGAGTGCCTTGTCGTGCCACTCAGGGCGCGGAGTGGGTAGATTGGCTAAATGGACACTGGAGGGGTGCGCTTCAGCGTTCTGGCTTGACTTCGGGAGCCTCTGCCATACCTCCTCCATCGTGTGAACCAGAATGGGTGCCAGCACGCGCGTAAGAATGCTTGCCAACTCATAAAGCACGGTCTGCGCGCTCCGACGCTTAGGGCTGTCGGGTGCCTCTGCATAGAGACGGTCTTTGAGCACATCCAGATAGAATGCGCTCAGCTCCACATTGCAGAAGCGTCGTGTCTCGTGATAAAGGCGGTGGTACTCAAACGCCTCATAGGCCCGATGGGCGTACTCCAGATACTCCTGCAACCGCGCCAACATCCAGCGGTCTAACTCAGGGAGTTGTTCGTAGGGCACCGTGTGTTGCGTTGGGTCAAAGTCCGCCAAGTTGCCCACGATAAAGCGAAGTGTGTTGCGAATCTGGCGATAGGCGTCGGCAACATACTTGAGAATCTCATCTGAGAGGCGCACATCCTCGAAGTACTCGCAGGAGCAGACCCACAGCCGAAGCACATCTGCCCCCATCTTCTGCACGACCTCGTTCGGGTCGACCACATTGCCCTCGCTCTTGCTCATCTTGCGCCCCTCGCCGTCCAGCACGAACCCGTGCGTGATGACCATGCGGTAGGGCGCTTGGTCTTTGGTGCCAATCGCAATCATCAGGCTGGAGTTGAACCAGCCCCGATGCTGGTCGGAGCCTTCGAAGTAGAGGTCGGCGGGCCAACGGAGCTCCGGGCGCGTCTCCAACACCAGCCGATGGGTACTGCCCGAGTCGAACCACACATCCAGCACATCGGTCTCCTTGCGAAAGCGCGTGGAGCCGCACCGACTGCAGGTGATACCCTCGGGCAGGAAGTAGTCCGCTGGCTTGTCGAACCAGACATCCGAACCTTCGCGCTCGATAATCTTGGCAACCCGCTCGATCAGCTCGGGTTGGAGAAGCACCTCGCCACACTCTTCGCAATAGAAGGCGGGGATGCCCACGCCCCACGCACGCTGGCGACTGAGCGTCCAGTCGGGGCGATTTGCCACCATCGCTGTAATGCGCGTCTCGCCTTCGGGGGGAATCCAGCGCACCTGCCGAATCGCCTCCAACGCCTTCTCACGATGGCGGTCATGGTCGATATTCATAAACCACTGGACGGTCGTTCGGAACAGTAGCGGCGAGTCGCAACGCCAGCAGTGGGGATAGTTGTGGTGATATGGCGCGTAGTGCAGAAGTGCCCCTGCCTCTTTCAGCCGTCGTATCACCGCTTGATTGCCTTCTGGAGCGATGGGGAGATTCGCAAACTCGCCCGCCTCTTCGGTGAACACGCCCCGCTCGTCCACAGGGCAGAGGATGGGCAGTCCGTACTTCTTCCCCGTGTAAAAGTCCTCGGCACCGTGTCCCGGAGCCGTGTGGACGACACCCGTCCCCTCTTCTGCCAACACATAATCGGCTAACAGCACCGGCGACTCGCGGTCAAAAATCGGATGGCGTGCCACAACCCCCATCAACTGCTCGCCTTTGACCGTTCCCAGCACCGTGTAGTCGCTCAGCCCAAGCGTCTCCATCGTCGGGGCGACCAGCTCTTTGACCAGCACCATCTCGCGCGAGTCGACCTGCACGCGGGCGTACTCAAACTCGGGATGCACCACCAGCGCAAGGTTCGCGGGAATCGTCCATGGGGTTGTCGTCCAGATGAGGATCGACGCATTCTTACCCAGTACGCCATTCGGGTCGCGGATGACAGGGAAGGCGACATAGATGGCATCAGAAACTTTCGGCTCATATTCCACTTCGGCTTCCGCCAGCGCAGTTTGGCACACAGGGCACCACAGCACAGGGCGCAGGTCACGGTAGATATAGCCCCGTTTGACCAGTTCGCCAAAGATACGCACAATGCCCGCCTCGAAGCGGTAATCCATCGTGAGGTAGGGGTGTTCCCAGTCGCCCACCAGCCCCAGACGTTCAAACTGCGCACGCTGAACCTCCACGAAGTGCTGGGCATACTCTCGGCACGCCTGGCGCAGTTCCACTTTACTGGGGGTCTTACCTTGCTGGAGGAACTGTTTGCTGACTGCGTTCTCTATCGGCATCCCGTGATTGTCCCAGCCGGGCACATAGGGCGTGCGATAGCCTCGCATTGCGTACGAACGCACAATCACATCCTTCAGTACTTTGTTGAGCGCGTGCCCCATATGGATACTGCCGTTAGAGTAGGGAGGACCGTCGTGCAAAATAAAGTCGCCGTTCGGGGCGGGCTTCTCCAGGAGCTGTCGGTAGAGGTCTATCTCGTGCCAAAAAGCCTGCCAGCGCGGTTCCTGTTCGGGCAGGTTCGCACGCATCGGTATCGTCTGGTCATCCTTTGGTAGATTGAGCGTCTCTCGGTAGTTCTGCGCCATAGGTGAAGGCAATTGTACCTAAGGAGGGGGCATCGAGATTAGCCCCCTCCGCAGAAACTAACGCACTGTGAAGATGCGCTTATCGTGATGTACATTCCCAAACAGGTCACGCACGCGAATATGCACCACATGCGTCCCGCGAGGCAACTCAGCAGGGAGAGTACCGCGCCACAGGTGGACGGCGGTATCCAGTCCAGGCAGGGTCAGCCCCGGTAACTTGAACTCCTGCTCCATGCGTTTCATCTCGGCGTAGGCGGGATCGGGTGTGTCGGTCACTTGGGTCATGCGCACCCACTGGTTCGTGTCGTTGAGGCTCATTTCCACCACACACCGTTCAGAGCCGAGGAAGAAGTTGACCAGCACAGGAGTATCGCCTGTTTTGGCACGCTCCACCTCGTCGGGCAGGTAGATGTTCATCTGGTAGTCGGCGGGGCGGCGCGCTGCTTGATAGCGGATGTTATAGCGGTTGCGATTGATTTCCAGCCACAGATAACCGTTTGGGGTGCCGTCGCGTTGGGTGGTATGCGGAATGCCGACAGGGTCAGGTGCGCCACGCCACCAACTCCCACACGCCGCAACGGCGTTCACATGATGGTGGGGGGTGCGACCTTTCCAACCCGTTTCGGCTCCGAAGAAGCGGTGGGTCTGTTTGTGGGTATGCGCGGAGAACGAGAGCGTGTTGTTAAACGGTGCCAGTGCCTCAAATAGGGCGCGCCGTTCCTCATCGGGCAGCTCCCATAGCGGGATGTGCATTAGAAGCACGACCATCGCGTTGCGCGGCACGAAACGCAGATAGTTGCGCACGAACTCCAGCTGCTCGCTACCTAACCCTGCGACATAGAACCCACGCTGGTCACCGCGTGCCCCTGTCCAGTTGATGTTATCCAGCACGATGAAGTGCGTGTGTGCATACTGAAAGGCGTAGTAGTTCGGTCCGTACACTCGGTGCCATGTCTCTGCCTTGTTGCGATTGTCGGGCGAGTCGAAGTTGATGTCGTGATTGCCCAGCACATAGTAGATGGGGATGCCGATTTTGCCCGTCACACGGTTGAGTGGCTCAAACACGGTGAGGTCATCAAACACCACATCACCCAGCACCGTGCCGAACACTGCACGCTTCGTGCCCATCAGCTCCTGCACAATGTCGCGGGCGATATAGTGAACCTCCTGCAGATTGCGCGGTTGCGTGTCGCCAAAAACCAGCACAGTGAATCGCTCCGACTCACGCTGGGGATAGAGCGGGAAGTCCACCGAGCGGGGAAGCGGTCCGGTGGGACGCACGCCTCCATAGCGCACGGTGGGCGACCCATTCGGCTTGTGCACATAGTAGAAGCGGGGTACATTGTCTTCCGAGGTCACCGTCATCCAGCCACGCGGCTTGATGACAAAGAGGATGGTGTCGTCATCTACGGGAAGCTGGTAGCGTCCCTGCGAGTCGGTACGGACAACCTCGCGCTGATTAGAGACCAACACATTCGGGATACCCGGTTCACCCATATCGCGCACGCCGTTCTTGTTGCGGTCGTGGAACACGACGCCTGTTGCAATCTGGGGAGCCGACTGCGCATACGCTGAAACGACAATTGACAGACCGATTGCCGATAACCCAATAAGTAGTCCTCGCATTTTGAGAGTCTACCGCAGAGCGTGTAAAGAAGAGGTTAAATCGTAACTCCCTCTCGCCAGCGGGTGAGAGGGAGTGTTCGTTTCCCTTGTAGGAGGCGTTAGAACTTAGCGTTTGAGGTCTTTCGCCACTGCAAGCATCTCATCGGCGGTCTGGATGGCACGCGAGTTGACCTCATAGGCACGCTGAGCCATAATCAGACGCACCATCTCGTCCACCATCTGCACATTGGACGATTCCAGACTACTACTGGCGATTTCACCCAGTCCGTTCGTGCCAGGCGTGCCCTCAATCGGTTCACCTGCGGCGGGTGTGAGGCGGTAGAGGTTCATCCCGATGCGGTTCAGTCCGGCGGGATTGACGAAACGAACCAGCGTGATTTGACCAATCTCTTCCACGCCATCTTGACCACCACGGCGCACCGAGATAGTGCCGTCGCGCCCAATCATAATTTGCTCCACATCGGGCGGGATGACAATCTCAGGCTCCAGCGGGTAGCCCATCGAGGTGACCAGCCGACCCTGACTGTCCAGTTTGAACCCCCCGTCGCGCGTGTAGGCAACCGCGCCGTCGGGCAGGAGCACCTTAAAGAAGCCGTCGCCCTCAATCGCCATATCCAACGGGTTGCCCGTGACTTGGATTGCCCCTGTAGTGAAAAGTCCGTAGGTTGCGGCTGGACGCGCCCCCAGCCCGACCTGCAGACCGCTGGGCACCTGAGCGCCCCCTGCGACATTCGCACCTGCTGGGCGGAGCGTCTGGTAGAGCAGGTCCTCAAAGTCGGCGCGCACGGTCTTGTAGCCGTTCGTGTTCACATTCGCCAAGTTGTTGGCAATCACATCGATATTGAACTGTTGAGTTTCCATTCCAGTTGCGGCGGTGTGGAGTGCTCGTATCATCTCATCCTCCGATTAGATTCGGGCTAAATCGTTGATAGCGCGCCCCAGCGTTTCGTCGTGGGTCTGCACCACGCGCTGGTGGCTCTCGTAGGCACGGATTAACTCAATCATGCTGACCATCTCACGCACCATATTCACATTGGACATCTCTAACGCTCCCGACACAAGGCGGACAGTTGGTGCAGGCGTTGCGTTGCCGACGAAGTAGCCGTCGGGGCTTTTGGTGAGTTCACCCTGCACGATTTGGAGCCGAGCGATGGGAGTACCGTTCGCCTGGAGTGTGCCGTCTTCACCAATCACGAGGCTGGCGGCACGGGGAACGCGAATCGGCTGACCCTGTTGGCTCAGCACGGGATAGCCCTCCCGCGTGGTGAGTGTGCCCTCCGCATTCAGCTGGAACGCACCCTGACGGGTATAGCGCACGCCCTGTGGGGTTTGGATTGCGAAAAAGCCGTTGCCCTCGATCGCCACATCCAGCGGGTTGCCCGTGATTTGGAGGGCGCCGGGTTGAAAATCGGTAAAGGTGGTACTGAGCAGGGCGCCTGCCGAGAGTGAGCCGATAGGGGCGGAACCGTTGCCTTCCCAGCGGTAGATTTGGCGTTCGTAGACCGCTTGGAACACAGGACGGTCGGCTTTGAAGCCGGTGGTGTTCAGGTTCGCCAAGTTATTCGCGAGCACATCCTGTGCTTTCTGTC
>JBDNDR010000045.1:0-9977 GCA_046718995.1 Fimbriimonadales bacterium | reverse complement strand
GAGGTCGTTGCGGGCACGGCGGAAGTCCAGCTCGGCAATCGATTCGCCCAGCCTTGCCGAGCGCACAGCGTTGCGGATAATCCCGCTAATATCGATCGGTTGCGTGAGGCTGATTCGTGCGGTGCGATTCTCTATGTTGCCCAGTCGGATGGTTTGGGGTCCGAACTGAGCTTTGGCGACGCGGTCAAAACGGGTGTAAGTGCCCGTGCCTTGAATCTGGAAGTTGCTGGCGCTCTGTGCCTCGCGTACTCCGTTCTTCGCCTTTTGCAGACTGCGCTCGCTAATCTTTAGGGCAGGGTTATTCTCCAACGCTATTTGAATCGCTTCGTTTAGGGTCAGGGCAGTGTTAGGTGTCTCCTTCTGGGCGAACCCGGCGGATAGCGCGATGCTCAGAAGGCAAAGGCTCCATGCTCTCATTTTGAATCCTCCTGTTTCATAAAGGCGGGCTTGAAAAACTCTAAGGTTTGGTCAACCAGTTCGGCGAGTGGGCGGTCGGGGCGCTCCATCATCCACTCCATCAGGCAGATGCGGTAGAGGCGGACGGCATAGTGGGCGAGCTGTTCCGCGCTGACATCGGTACGGTATTCGCCCAGCGCTTGCCCGCGTGCGAAACCCTGCATGGCATGTTGGGTGGCTTCTTCTATCATCTGTGCCATCATCTCGCGCAGGGGCGCACTCTGACAGCAGGCGACCATCATCGAGCGGGTGCGCTCCAGCGACTGCCCATCGCGTTCCGCAATGAAATGCATCACTTGGCGCATCACCTCCCACTGGCTGGTCGCTTTCTCGGGCTGGAGCTGCTCAATGAACTCATACACCTCCTCGACCATCTCCTGCGTATAGGCGATGAGTAGGTGTTCTTTCGTGGGGAAGTGGCTGAAGAAGGTGCCTTTAGCGACATCGGCGCGCTCGGTGATTTCCTCCACCGTGATTTGGTCAAACGGTTTCTCCTGCATGAGCGCAAGCGCCGCATCGAAGAGCCGTTGACGGGTCTCTTCCTTGCGGCGCTCACGCCGACTGTTCAACGTTCGTTCCGTCATAGACATAGCAACACCCGTTAGAATATTGACTGACGGTCATGATTGACCATCGGTCAAGATTATACCACAGGTCAAGCTGAAAAGTCAAGGGGGGATGCTTTTTCGTTATGCCATTTCATTTTTCACCTTACCCCCAGCCCCTCTCCGTAAACAGAGAGGAGAGTTCCACACTGCCCACCACCCCGTCATGCTGAGCGTGAGCGCAGCATCTCAGACCCTTCGCTCCGCTCAGGGTGACGAGTGAGGGTGGTTGCTGAGAGTACCTTGTGCGTCATGCTGAGCGAACGCGAAGCATCTCAGACCCTTCGCTCCGCTCAGGGTGACGAGTGGGGTGGTTGCTGAGAGTACCTTGTGCGTCATGCTGAGCGAACGCGAAGCATCTCAATAAAGCCCTCCGCGTTCGCTCGGAGTGGTGTTTAGGTTAGGTTAGGTTTCTCCTCTGCGCTACCGATACTCTTCCACTAAGTTCTGCGCGCGCTGGTCAAAGATGGGCTGGTCGCTTGCGCGGGGCGTCCAGCGTTGTCGAGGCACACAAGTAGGAATCCCCTCGGGGAAGAAGGGACCGTAAACTCGTCGCACCACAGCTTCACCAACAACCCATCGACTATGGGACTACAGGCAAAAAACAACCTTGTAGATATGGCGTCCACCAGAGTAGGGCGAACCATCTTTACACTCAACATCTACAGCATCTTTAGCGGGGAAGTGTATTAACCACAGGACACCTTGACAGAATCAGCCTAGCATTCTGCGAATACGGAGAACGCGGCGCCTGAGCCATCCAACGACGCAGCTCCTCTGCATACCGTTTCATATCTTCACGACGATTGGCTTTCCATGCAAACCATATAGTATAAACCAGACACGGAATGGGATAAAACTGTGTCGCATAAATCGGCACGATCACCGAACCCGCCACGGGTTCGGGGTCTTGCCCCACTCGGATAGCGCGCGTTTCGAAATGCTTGCCGTTCTCTCCAGGCAGGTAGTGTGCCCCTCAAGGGCGACTGGGATTAGACCAGCATACCGGGCTTAGACAAACGGCATCAGCGCTTATACAGAGTCCTGACCAACCATATGCTGGCAGTGAGTGCGAGAACGAAAAGCGACGCCCCTACCAGATAGGCGCCCACCGAAGAGGAGCGAGTTTGCTCTTGCGCTCCTGCTTGCGTGGGGGCTTGCTCCGGTCGCTGTTCAATATAATGGATGCCTATAAATTCGCTCATAGGTCTAGAAGACTGGGAATGGTAAATCATACGCGTGCGGTAGTCAGCCGCATTAATATAGTTCACCGATTCAACCAAATCAAAGCTTTCCAGAACAAAGTACCATCTCTCATCAGAACGACTAGCCCGGTAGGTTCGAACCAATCTTGAGGGAATCCACTGGTCGTTGTACCGAGTCCACTGGGTAACCTTGACCTCATAACCAGGCTCCTTTTGAGACTCTGCGTACCACTGAACCACTTCAGGAGCGAATCCCTTACTCTTTGAGAGTAGCACCTTACATCGCCTAAATTCGTGGTAGTACGCAAGGAGGCGGTCTGTGAGAATCGCTTCCAGAACGAGGTGGTGCTTATTATCTTCTAAAATACGCCATGCACCTTGCTCGTGGAAGTCGAATAGGTTCAGTATGTTATAGTTTGCGAAGAAAGAAAAATCCGTGGGGTCAACTAATTGACCCACAGAAAACTCCAAGCGGTCGTGATTTCCGGGTGGGACATAGATGGGCGAAATATCTAAAGGAGCGTACTCAACCTGTGAAGGCAAAATCAACAAGTAAAACTCGTTCATATAAATCCGACCATCTTGCTTGGAGGAAAGAGGTCGTTTGGTCCTGAGTATAACCTGGTCCGCGTTACGATGTACAAGTAACTTCGCTTTGTGTTCATACGCTTGTGGCTTCGTATACAGCACGATGGTCTTTTCAGGCTGTGCTTCACCGGGACTACTGCCTTCAGGTTGTCTATCTGCACGCGGCGGTGAAGTGGTCTCAAGATGTTCCGTTACATCCGAAACGATATTACCTCGGTAATCCCACACTATCTTGTAATGCGTGAATGCTTCTTCGCGTTTTTGTAAGATCTGGTAGGCAGATTTATAGGTGGGGTTCTTCATCAGGTCAGTCGACTGCCCATCAGACCAGCTGAGGAGCGTCAACAAGGACGGAATCAGCAAGAGCATACGAAGATGTCTTTTATCTTTCATCCTGACCTCCGAAAAGTTAGGGTGTTGAGTGGGATTCTGTCACGGTGGACACTGCCGACGATAAGCCACCACCAGCAACACGCTTCACCATCACCCGATGGCAGCTTCGAGACAACGGAGTCGATTCCTGCTACTAAGATGGATTAATTAGGGAAAAAAGTGGGTCATTAATAAGCAGGGGGAACCGTAATAGGCTTTGCCCCCCTGCTTGGCTTCTCTATAAAGTGCGCTACTGAGCCAGTTCCACAATCTTTTGCGCCGCTTCTTGCATCGTGCTGGCAGGGATGAGCGGGGTGCCCTGAAGCAGTTCCAGCCCTTCCTCAGCGTGGGTGCCTGCCAAGCGCACGACAATCGGCACCCTGACCTCCATCGTCTGGAGCGCCTCCAAGATGCCCTTGGCAACCTCATCACCACGCGTGATACCCCCGAAGATGTTGAAGAGTAGCCCCTTCACATTCGGGTCCATCATCACGATTTCCACTGCCTCGCGCACACGGTCTGCCTTCGCGCCGCCACCGATGTCCAAAAAGTTCGCCGGGCGTCCCCCTGCGCGAGCGACCTCGTCCACCGTACACATCACCAGCCCCGCTCCATTCCCGATGATGCCGACTGTACCGCCCAGACGCACATAGGCAATCCCGCGCTTCTGGGCTTCCGCCTCTATCGGGTCTTCGATACTCTCCTCGTGGTAGCTGGCAAGACGCTTCTGGCGGTACAGAGCGTTCTCATCGATGGTGATTTTGGCATCGGCGGGGATGATGCGTCCGTCCTGCGTGAGGGCGCAGGGGTTAATCTCGGCGAGGTTCGCATCACACGCCACATAGGCTCGGTACAGTGCCTGCAGAATCGGGGTCATCGGGCGGATTAGCGAGTGGTCAAACCCCGCCTCGTACAGCACCTCGCGCGCCATAAAGTCGGTCAAACCGAGCAGGGGGTCGATCGCTACGGTTGCAATCGCCTCGGGGTTCGTCGCTGCGACCTCCTCGATGTCCATCCCGCCCTGCTGGCTCACCATCAGCACATTGCGTTGGGTCGTGCGGTCAATGGTGATGCCCACATAGTACTCTTTGTCAATAGCGACCGCCTCTTCCACCAGCACCTGTTCGGCGACCAAGCCATCGGGGTTCTGGGGCGAGATGAGCCGCTTGCCGAGAATTTCTTTGGCGACGGCAAACGCTTCGTCAGGAGTATTTGCCAGCTTGATACCGCCTGCCTTCCCGCGCCCTCCCATATGGACTTGGGCTTTGACCACCACCGGTTTGCCGATGCGCTCGGCGATGGCTTTGGCACCTTCTGGCGTAGAAGCGACCTCTCCTTGAGGGACGGGTAGCCCGAAATCACGCAAAATCTGTTTCGCTTGGTACTCGTGTAGTTTCATCCTTAACTCCTCAGAGACGGCTACGATTATACCCTTTGGGCGTGAAGGGGACTACGCCCTATCGTGAACTGGATACGGTCAGCGGTTGGGTCGTGTCGATGTGTCCCCCGATACTCTCAATCGGCTTGCCCTCGACCAGCAGGCGGATTCGCTTGATTTCGGGGAACCCACCGGCGGTGCGGGTCAGTGCGTTGATGAGTGCCGCTTCGTCATCCGAGCCGCCCGAGAAGCCGTCTACCAGCTCCGTCGAGAAGTCCAGCACCAGCGTATCGCCGTCGCGTTCCGCCTTGAGCAGGCGCGTGCCCTGCGGGAAAACAGGCGCCTCGCGTATCAGCTGTTCAAAGACGCCCTGATAGCCGCGCTCGCCGACCGCCACAGTCTTCGGCTCGTAGGTCAGCTCGCCACGGGAGTCGACCTTCGGCACATAGACCTGCACGGACGGGGGCATCGTGGGCGATGGGGGCATAGGCGTTGGCGACAGGCGCAACCATACTCCCACCCCAATCGCTATCCCCGCAATCACCACAAACAGTACGCCCAGTAGTCCCTGTACGCGTCGTGCTTCGTTCACTTTACGCCTCGCTCGTCGCTTCCGATGTTTGGGCATTCTCGGTTCCTTCAGCCGTGTCGTGCTGGGCGTGCCACTCCAAGCGGAACTGAGTCCTTCCTAAGGTCACGATGGCATCAGGGGGCACAGGAGTCGGCTGGTTCGGCACGATTCGGGTCTCCCCAATAAAAGTGCCGTTGGTGCTGCCCAAGTCGGTGAGACGCACCTCGTCGCCGACGACCTCAATCGTGGCATGCTGACCCGACACATACGCATCGGGGATGACAATCGCATTTTCGGCGCGCCGTCCAATCCGTTGGGGGCGCGTATAGAGCGGGAAGCGCAACGAGGGGTCGTCTACGCCCACCAGATAGGCAATCGGTGGGGCGACCTCCTCCGAGAGGGTGGGGGTCTCAAACCCTTCAGGTAGGTCAACCGTCAACAGCACACTCCCGAACTGCACTTGCGCTTGATGGGTGAGGGGAACGCTCGTATGAGGGGCGAGAGGTGCGCCGTTGAGTATCGTGCCGTTGGTGCTGCCGAGGTCTTCTAAACTGGCGTGGTTCTCTTCAACGATGATGCGCGCATGGCGTCGGCTGACAGTGCCATCGTTCAGGAGCACATCGCAAGCAGGGTCGCGTCCGATGAGGTTCTCGCCCGCCTTGAGCAGGAATTCGCGCCCGCTCGTATCGCGAAGTTTCGGGTAGGCGACCCCAGCTTCAGGCGCTTCGGGCGTACTGCTGGAGAGCAGGAACCCACATTCTACACAGTAGACCTCGCCAGGCGGATTGCTCTGCCCACAGATGGGGCAGCTCATAGGTGCTAACGCTTGCGTGGCGCTTGGCGCGCTGAACGCCACCGTAGGCTGAGCCGACCCCGTCATCGCCGTCGCTTCTTCCTGCATAGTGCTTGAGATTCTACCTTCTCCGCCACGCTCCTGTTGTTTGTAAGGACAAGTGCCTCCCTCGTCATCGAGGAAGGCACTTCTGCCGAGAGGAGGTAATGATGATTAGCGTCTGTAGTCCGGTCCGGTGGTCTCAGGGTAGGTGTAGACCCCGCGCTGTTGATACTCAAAGATGACCTGGGCTTGGGTCTTGAAGGTGCCGTCAGGATTTTGGAAGGGCGGGTCTTTGTAGAACTTGGCGTGCCCATCGCAGAAGGTCCAGTTGCGTCCTTCACTGTGGCGTTGCCCTTTGCGCCAGCGCGTATCGCCTGTGGAGTTGCCGTAGCCGGGGGCGATGTACCATGCGGCGAAAGCGTTGCCGTTGGAAGCGATGTTGCTCCCGACATCGGCGATGAAGAAGGTGTTAGCAGGGAAGTTAATCCCAGCGAGCGGACGCATCTTCTCACCGCGATAGTTGTTGCGGTCAAAGCCGGGGTCATAGGTTCGGCTCAGGAAGTAGTTGCCTGCATAAGATAGCGGGAACACATCGCGCATGCGGTTCACAATGTTGCGAATTCCCGGCTCGGCGCCAGGCATCCGAACCAGCAGCAGTTGCGCCTCGTAGCAGAACGAGCCGAGCTTATTGAAACCGCCTCGGTCGGGGTCGCTGGGGCAGACGAAGATGTTCCAGTTCTTGATATACGGACCGCTGGCAATCGGGAACGAGAACACGCCGCTAAAATACTCGTCACCAATCGCATAGACTCCGCTCGCGTTCGGGGTAGGGCTACTGCAGGGACCCACCCATCCAGTCTCAGGGAGAATCTCGTCGTAATCTTGGGCGTACATCATGCCCGCCAGCCCAATCTGGCGCGCGTTAGATAGACAGCTGGATTTGCGGGCACTCTCTCGGGCTTGGGCGAACACAGGGAACAGAATCGCCGCCAAAATGGCGATGATGGCAATCACCACCAACAGCTCTATTAAAGTGAAACCTCGTTTCATAGCTGAGCCTCCAGCCCAATAAGGTACTCGGCGCGATGTTAGGAACAGGTTAAACCCTGTTATAGAAAGGTTAAATCTAAAAGAGGCAGGAATCGTCGGCGGTGCGTGGTACCTAAAGCACAGGAGGAGATTATGCGACGTGTGGGCTTCACTTTGATCGAGCTCTTGGTAGTGATCGCGATTATTGCGATCCTTGCAGCGATTCTGTTCCCCGTGTTTGCCCAAGCGCGTGAGAGCGCTCGGCGAACCCAGTGTCTCAGTAATATGAAACAGTTAGGCACCGGGATTGTCATGTACACTAACGATTACGACGAGATGTACCCCGAGTTGGCAAGTGGCGGATGCTGGGGGCGCGCCGGGATTGCCAACTCGCTCTGGAGCCGCCAGATTTATCCCTATGTGAAGAATAAGGGCATCTTCAACTGTCCTTCTGCCAGCGTTAGCCGTGCGGGTTTCCGGTTCTGGTCTAATGTGGCGGTTCCCGAAGAACAAGAGATTAACCCGCCACCCTGCAACAACGAGCATACCGACCGCCGTGCGATGCCGATTGGTATGAACAAGTTCTTCGCACCCTACTGGCAGTGCCGAGAGGGTGTGGACCCTGGATGCCAGGCTTATTGGGACCCCTGTTCGACCTTACCCAACAGCTGCGATGCCATCTGCTCCAGCCAGTACATCAGCCACGCGCGTATCCGCGAAGCCGCTAAGTTGGTAGTGTTGACCGACGGCGTTACTACCTGTTCCGGCGGCGGTGGCTACTGGATTAATGTATCGGGTCCGGTCAACTCACTCTTCTCCATCTCAGGACGCCACCGCGATGGGCATACTGTGGCATTTGCGGATGGGCACAGCAAGTGGTATCCGGTGCGTCAAGACCCGCAGATTAGCCAGGTGGATCCGAACCTCCGCATCTCCGCCACTCAGCACCGCGGCATGGTGCTCCAGCGGGTGCAGAGCAATGTCCAGAACTTCACCTGTGTGAACTTCAACAGCGCCGATGTCCACTGGAACCCGATGGTGTTCCATCCGGGCGAGAACGCTCAGATTGACCAGCAGTGCCGTTCTACTCAGTAGTCCTACTGAGGCTGTAGCGATAGTGCCTACCCAGCCCCTTCTCAGCGCTGAAGGGAAGGGGCTGGGGATGGAATTGAACCGTTCATCACATCACTGAGGGTGTTGCATACAGAAGGAGGCTCTAATGAAAAAGGAAATCCCCACTTGGGCTGTGGTGGTAGCAATCGTCGTGGTACTGGGCTTGGTGGCTGCTTACTGGTGGCAGGGAACCAGCCGCAACACGGGCGATGTGGTCGTGCCTCGCAGTTTTGGCGACGAGTCGAACCCGTTCGGCAGTGAGGGACGCCCCACGCCACAAGCAGGGTCAGGAACCGGCGCCAGCGGTCCCTAAACCCCCGCTGTCCATGCTCCAGACTCTTGCCCCCTCTCCGTTGGTGGAGAGGGGGTAAATGACCTAATTGGGTTTCGGTTCAGCAGGGCGCTCACTTTCGGGGCGATGGTGGATGCCCTTCTCTTTGGGTTGTCCGAACAGTTCGGGGTGCAGATACTTGCCTCGGATTTCAGGCTCTTTCTGCTGTTCGGTCTGGTAGCCGTACTGTTGCACCCAGCGGTCGTTGCGGATGGCTTCCACTCGCCACGAGACCTTTCGACCTGGCACTCCACCTGCTATTTTGAATCGATTGTTCTGAACCTCTATAGCCACATAAAGGTTGGGCATAGGAGCGCCCACTGGAGTCAAATGGTAGGAAGGGTCACGGTTGATACTCTCAAAGTAGTCAGGTAGTTCAATCCAAGCCTCTCCGTTCCCATCCAGCACCACCGTCCCTCTATAAAAGTTGAGGGGTTCTGGAGATTCGGTACAGAAGTGGTTGAGGTAGTGGGTTTCAGGCATCAGCGGGTGGTCAATCTGGAACGATTTGGTGCCCGTGGCAGCGAAGGTTCCGAAAGCGTAGACGGCGTGCCCTGCTCCCCCGCCGGGCTCCTCGCCCCGGACTCCATAAGCGTTGGAGTTGGTGCTTTTGGTTTCCCCTTCTACGCCCCAAGCGTCGCCGGTGGTAGCGTTCGCCAAGCCGTAGACGCCCCAGCCTGAAGTGCTGTCGCTCCGACCATACACGCCGTAGTTGAAGCCGATGGTGGCGGTGGCTTCACCGTAGACGCCCCTGCCATCGGTGGCGGCGCTCTGACCAATCACGCCGTAGGTGGTGCCGGTGGTGGCAGTGGCTAAGCCGACGACGCCCCTGCCAGAGGGGCTACTGCTTCGCCCTTGCACGCCGGAGGTAGTTCCGCTGGTGGCGTAGGCTAACCCGTAGACGCCCGTGCCTGCAGTGCTGTTGTTCCAACCATACACTGCATAGGTAGTTCCGCTGGTGGCGTTGGCGAAGCCATAGACGCCCCCGCCTGCGGTGCTGTCGTTCCGACCAAACACGCCGTAGGTGGTGCCGGTGGTGGCGGTTGCCCAGCCATAGACACCCCCGCCATCGGTGCTGTCGTTCCGACCAAACACGCCGTAGTTAGTACCCGTGGTGGCGGCAGCATAGCCAAAGACGCCCCTGCCCGAGGTGCTGGCGCTCTCACCAAAGACGCCATAGGTGAAGCCGCTGGTGGCGGTGGCGAAGCCATAGACGCCCGTGCCTGCGGTGCTGGCGCTCCGACCATACACCCCGTAAGTGGTACCGTTGGTGGCGGTGGCTTCGCCACGTATGCCCGTGCCATCGGTGCTGGCGCTCTGACCATACACACCCAGTGTGAAGCCGGTGGTGGCGGTGTTGGTGACACTGAACGCTGCCCCCGCATGACTCACACTGCCCGAGTAGGGCAAGGTCAAACCCCCAACATCGTCGACCCCGTCGGCAAAGCCCGCCGGGATTCCGACCAACCCACTCCAAGGCGCTTGGAACGCATA
>JBDNDR010000044.1:0-9981 GCA_046718995.1 Fimbriimonadales bacterium | reverse complement strand
TCAGCGGGGCAAACGATGGCACTCGGTTTCCATCCCTCATAGGTAGGCTAAAAACCGGAAAAGGAGGCACTTGAGAAAACGCTCGGTGCCTGTTTCCATCCCTCATAGGTAGGCTAAAAACTCGGAAATTAGCTCGTGAATTCCTGAACAGTGTTATCGTTTCCATCCCTCATAGGTAGGCTAAAAACCCTACTGTCAAGGTACACCTATGGCTTGGGGTACGCTGCCACCAAGCACCTCAATTATAGCACATTCTATAGCGGTTTGTCAAGGGGTGTCGTCCGAATGTTTTTTCTCGGCTACCTTGATGGGGATTGGGAACTTCCGAGAAAAAACCATTCGCCAGTCCTATCAAATTTGACTCGTGGGTCAGCTTGGAAGTTGAAGTGATACTTTAGGTTTGGTCGGGATTTGAGTTCAAAAGTGGGTGTTTTGGGATGTCGTCGGTCATGCGGTGGAATTGCAGAATCGGAGACCGACGACATTTGGATTGTTTGACGCCCCTCCGTCAGGGGGAACCGCTTACTGATGCTCTTTTCGCCCGCTTGCGTTGGGGTATTCTATCGCTATGTGGTATCTGCTGGGCGAGGACGAGCGGGTAGAGATGGGCGACTATGTAGCCATCGCCATCGCCGAGAACGATGCGACCGCCACACTGGTACGCGACTTTCTGATGGCGCATAGAATCCCTGCCGTCTTCCCACCCAGTTCGTTCCCCATCTATCCGTTGGAGTCGGCACGGGTGCGTATCTGGGTGCCTAAGCGTCTGGTGCATCAAGCCGAACCACTGCTTCAAGAACTGGAACACGAGTGGGCATTTGACCACGAGGACGAGGAGAACCTTGCAGAGGACTGAGTGTGTTGCGGTAGTCGGGGCAGGCTCGTGGGGCACTGCCCTGGCTTACCTGTTGGGTGATAAAGGGACGACCGTCTGGCTCTGGGGGCGCAACGCTGTCCAGATGGCAACGATGGCACGCACCCGCCAGAACCCACGCTATCTGCCCGATGTGCACCTGCCCGAAACGGTTCACCCCACGAGCGATTTGGAACCCCTCCAGCAGTGTCAGGTGATTGTGTTGGCGGTGCCGTCGGGCGCGCTGAGGAGCACGATGGAACGCCTGCCCAAGACCGACGCACCCTGTGTGATTGCGACCAAAGGACTGGAACCCCAGACGGGTAAACTGCTGACCGAAGTCGCCCAAGAGGCGCTCGGAGTGCCCCCAGAGCAGGTCGTGGTGCTGTCGGGTCCGAACCTTGCGGTGGAGTTGGTGCGCGGTATCCCGACTGCGACGGTAGCCAGCTCGGTCTCCACGCCTACGGCGGAGCGCATTCAGGAGTTGTTTATGACCCCCACCTTGCGGGTCTACACCAACGACGATGTGGTCGGGGTGGAGCTGGGGGGCGCGCTGAAGAATGTGTATGCCATCGGGAGCGGGCTGAGCGATGGGCTGGGCTTCGGCGATAACACCAAAGGCACTCTGCTGACCCGTGGGCTGGCGGAGATGATGCGCTTTGGCGTGGCGATGGGCGCGTGCCCGGAGACCTTTGTGGGCTTGACAGGCGTGGGCGACCTGTTTGCGACCGCCGTGAGCCGCCTGAGCCGCAACTATCGCCTGGGACGCGCCGTCGCTTCGGGCAAGACCGCCGAGCAGGCGTTGGCAGAGCTGG
This sequence comes from Fimbriimonadales bacterium, assembly GCA_046718995.1. Classification (GTDB taxonomy): domain Bacteria; phylum Armatimonadota; class Fimbriimonadia; order Fimbriimonadales; family GBS-DC; genus CAKZQI01. The sequence goes on along the minus strand of JBDNDR010000044.1, from coordinate 8,313 downwards.
GGCAGGTGGCGGAGGGCTATCCCACCGCATTAGTGGCAAAGCGTCGCGCAGAGGCACTCGGAGTGGAGATGCCCCTGCTCAGCGCAATTGCCGACATCCTGAGCGGAGAGCGCGCGGTGCAAGAGGCGCTCCACAGCCTGATGACCCGCCCACCCCGAGACGAGCGCGAGTTCCGTTTTGTGCGACGATAAACACCCGATTAGCGCCTGCGTGGGGGCACCTGCTTGAAAAAGCGCCATGCCGCCTCCGTTGCGCTGAAATCGAGGCTGGTCTTGCCAGAGCGTGGGTCTTGAGGCATCCGCCCGAACCAGCAGTGTCCGCCCCCGCGCACGCGGTAGTACTCCACCCGATGTCCCTCTTTGCCGGGTGGGTAGCGGTGAACTTCGGTGATGGTGCCGTCTGAGGGGTCTTTGTCGGGCAGGATGACCACCTCAGGGGCACCCGAAATCCCGTTCAGGCGCAGGTAGTGGCGTACCGTCTCCTCTGCGGGGATGACCTTGCCGCGCCGTCCGCCCATCACGCCGACATAGCCCCCGTTGTACGGGATGAGCCGGTCGGCATCGCCCTGAAAAATGATTGCCGACACGGGATACTTCGGGGCGAACTTGGGGGCTAAGGTGTCGGGCATGCTGGCGATAATCGGTGCGATGGCGACTATCAGGTCGGACGCCTCGTGGGCTAAGCGGTGGCAGAAAATCCCGCCGTTAGACACCCCCACCGCATAGAGGCGCGTCGTGTCGATGGGGTACCGCTTGGCAAGCGTTTCCACCAGCTGGCGCACGAAGGCGACATCGTCAACCCCGCGCGCTATGAGTGAGCGGAAGATTTCGGCGTTGCGTCCGTCGTTCCAATGCCCATCCACGCCCTGAGGGAAGACCGCGACCAGCCCCTCCTTGAGCGCTATCTCGGCGAAACCCGACTGGCGCACCATATTCACCGAGCCGTTGCGCATCGTGCCCCCGTGAAACACGAACACCATCGGCATCGCCGTTTTGGGCACCTCTTTGGGCGCGACGACACGATATTCACGCTCAAGTGAGCCGACCCGTATGGTCTGTGGCGGTACCTCCGACTGGAACTGTCGCATCGCTTACCTCGTGAGCCAATAGAGTGCCTTGTCCACCCGCTCCTCTGTGATGGCGTCGGTCAGGGTCAAAAAGGTGGGCGGGAGCCGGTCTTGTCGAGCGTACTCAGGAGCCGCGAGGAGGGCTTGGCGCAGGGCGGGTGAGCCGATTTCCTTCAGTAGGCTGGCATAGTCTACCCCGCAGGCGTCGGCGAGGTGGCGCAGTGGTTCGGGGCGGTTCTCCTGAAGATATGCCACCAGCAAGGCACACAGGGTGACCGCACTGCCGTGCAGGTAGGTTCGTCCGGTTTGGTACTCCAGCGTGTAGAGCACATGGTGTTCGGAACCCTCTTCCGGACGACTACTGCGCACCTGCTCACAAAGCCACACTTCCTCGCAGAACAGTTCTACCAAGCGATGCACTCCTCGTTCTGAGACGCTCAGGATTTCTGACGCCTCAAGTTGCAGTTGGTTCAGAATGTCGGCGCTCTGGCGGGCGATGTCGGCATCGTATGCCTCGCCGGTGTGCTGATGGGCTAATTGCCAGTCGTATAGGGCGGTGTGAATGGAGAGGAGGTCGCCCACCCCGCCGCGGTTCAGATGGGGCGGGGCACTGCGAATCAGGTCTGTATCGATAAGCACAAACTCGGGCACCACGCGCCCTGTATAGTGGATTCGTCCATCCCGACGCACTGCGACCGAGTCGGTGAAAGGGGCATCGACCGTGAGCGCGCTGGGCACCAGTTGGAGAGGAACTTCCCAGCGCCACGCCAGATATTTCGCGGTATCGATCGCTGTGCCGCCACCCAGCCCGATGACCCACGCCGTCGGCGTAGTGTTGGCTACCAGCGTCTCCAGTGCCGATTCGTCTAAGGTGGTGGCGGCTATCGTTTGGGCGGGCGTGCTGTGCAGAACGGGCTGAACCTTGCGCCATACAATCGGGTCTGCAACCAGAGTAGCCTCCGTGAGCCGACCGTCGAGCGATGAGACCGACACCCAGCGCACCCGTTCGATGGGATGTGTGCTCATACCGAGAGTGTACCTGGTGGCAAGACCGCCCAGCCTCAGGTATAATCCCCGTTCGGAGGCAACGGTACGAATGGCACTGACCCTTGAAGCGATGCGTCATGTGGCTAAACTGGCGCGGCTGGAGCTGAGCGATGAGAAGCTGACCCACTACATGCACGCCATCAACGCCCTGTTGGAACATTTTGAGAATCTGCAAGCGATGCCGTTGGATACCGTAGAGCCGACCTCGCACTCTATTCCCGTATTCAATGCGTTTCGGGAAGACCAAGTGGACGAGCCTCTGCCGCGCGAGTTAGCCCTGCAAAACGCCCCTGAAGCGCGGGATGGGCTGTTTATCGTGCCCCGAATTGTGGAGGAGTAGATGAGCCTGCACCTGAAGACCCTCAGCGAACTGCGTACGCTGTTAGACCGCGGCGAGATTACAGCGCCCGAACTGACCGAGGCGGTTCTGAACCAGATGGCGCAAGTGGAGCCGAAAATCCAAGCCTATCTGACCCAGACGGCAGACCTGGCTCGGCTGATGGCACAGCACGCCCACGAGCGCCTGCAACAGGGTCAGCGCACTCCGCTGTTGGGCATCCCTGTCGGGATTAAAGACAATATGTGTACGGCGGGAGTGCGGACGACCTGCGCCTCTAAAATCCTGTATAACTTTGTGCCGCCTTATGATGCGACTGTGGTGCAACGCCTGCGCGCGCTGGGTGCGGTCTTCGTGGGCAAGCTCAATATGGACGAGTTTGCGATGGGGTCGTCCACCGAGTTCTCGGCGTTCCAGATTACGCGCAACCCGTGGAACTTGGAGCGCGTGCCCGGCGGGTCATCGGGTGGCTCGGCTGCGGCGGTCGCAAGCCACATGGCGATTGCAACACTCGGCTCCGATACAGGCGGTTCCATCCGTCAGCCGGCGGCGTTCTGTGGGGTGGTGGGACTAAAACCGACCTACGGGCGTGTAAGCCGATACGGGCTGATTGCCTACGCCTCCTCGTTAGACCAGATTGGACCGTTGACCAAGACGGTGGAGGACTGCGCGCTGATGCTCTCTGCCATCAGTGGGCACGACCCGCACGATGCGACCAGCGTCGATCTGCCCGTGCCCGACTTCCGTGCGAGCCTGCGCCCTGAGGTCAAGGGACTGCGAATCGGTGTCCCACGCGAGATGTTCGGGCAGGGCGTGAACCCCGAGGTCGCCCAAGTCGTGCATGCCGCCATCCAGAGTTTGGCGGAGGAGGGGGCAGAGGTTATAGAAGTCTCGCTCCCGATGATGGAGCAGGGGTTAGCCATCTACTACATTTTGGCGCCAGCGGAATGCTCTTCTAACTTGGCACGCTACGACGGGGTGCGCTACGGTCTGCGAACGGGCGCCGACAAGGGGCATATCGGCATGATGGAAGCGACCCGCGCCGAGGGCTTCGGCGATGAGGTCATCCAGCGTATCATCATCGGCACTTACGCGCTCTCATCGGGCTACTACGACGCCTTCTATCTGAAAGCGCAGAAGGGACGCACGCTCCTGCGCCAAGAGTTTGAACGAGTGTTCCAACAGGTGGATGTGCTGATAGGACCGACCGCTCCCACGCCCGCGTTCCGCATCGGGGAGCTGGTGGATGACCCGCTGGCGATGAAACTCTCCGATGTGCTCACTATCCCGGTGAACTTGGCGGGGCTACCGGGTCTCTCGGTGCCGTGCGGTTTCGTGGACGGTCTACCTGTGGGGCTTCAGGTCATCGGTAAGCCGTTCGATGAGGAGACGGTGCTTCGCGTCGGCTACACCTACGAGCAGAAGGCGGGTCTCCTCGATACCCTGCGCCATCCGACAGGGCTGGCATAAGCAGGTGTCCGCGATGCCGACCCTCAACGGTTATCCAGCGGGATGGTATAACCCTCTGGTGCGCCGGGCGGAGTGATGCCGTACTGTCCTGTGGTGGGGTCTAACTGCACATCGCCCACGCCTTGCGAAGGCATCGGGGTAGAGGGTGGCGGGGAACTCGTGGTTGGGGGTGGGAGGGTATTGCCCGGCTCGGCGCCTGCAATCCCACCAGCGGCACTGCCTGAACCCGTTCGCTGTGGATTGGCAGCAGGAGGTGTGTACTCCATCGGTGGCGGAGCGCTCTTGACCGTGCGCTCGATCTCCACATTGACTTGACCCTGCCGTTCCGCAAGCGCTTCGTGGACATCCTTCTCGGTGTACGACTTGCGTCCTCCACACGCTGATAGCCCTACTGCTAACCCCAATCCAAGACACCACAGCCCTATCTGACGCATCGGTTGCCTCCTACGGTAATTATGGCATATTGGGGGATGGATTGAACCGGCTCCAATCGCCCACCGATAGCACCTCTTCCTCCAGTTGGACGCCGAATCGCTCCAAAACGCGCGCCTTGACCGTGTCGGCGAGTTGGCGGAAGTCGGTCGCGGTTGCCCAGCCCCGATTGATGAGGAAGTTGGCGTGTTTGCGCGATACACAGGCGCCCCCCACTGCGAACCCCTTGAGACCGCACGCCTCGATGAGATAGCCTGCAGGGACGACACCCGCCTCGCGCATCGGCTTCGGTAGGTTCGGCAACTGCTCGGCTAAGCGGTGGTCGTACACATTTTTGAAAAAGCTCCCCGCCGACGATTCGGGCGGCTGCTTCTCGATGCGCTGGCGTTGGAAGTGGCGGGCACGCTGGAGAATCGCTAAGCGTCGGTCGGGTTGGAGGCGCAGCTTCACGGCGAGCAGGGTGGTCGGGGGCGCACCCTCACGGCGCAGGCGACTATCACGGTACGAGAACTGCATCCAGTCGGGTGAGACCTGCATCCGCTGTCCACCGCTGACCAGGTCGATCTCACAGAGCAGGTCGGCGATGTTGCTTCGGTAGGCGCCGGCGTTGGAGACCAGTGCGCCGCCCAGTGTGCCGGGAATGCCCACTGCGAACTCCAGCCCACTCAGCCCTGCCTGAGCTGTTTTGAGGAACAGTTCGCGGAACGAGACGCCTGTTTCAGCATAGGTCAGCGTACCGACTTCCACGCGTTCGCATGCGTTGTAGAGCACCAGCGCAGGGATGCCCGCATCGCTGACCAAGATGTTGCTCCCGTGTCCCATCACGAAGGTAGGCACTTGGTTCTGCTGTGCCCATGCGCTGAGCGTTGCCAAATCGTCTAAGGAGTGGGCTTTATAAAACAGGGCGGCGGGTCCGCCGACTCGGAGCGTGGTATGACGACGCATCGGCTCTGCACGCCGGATTTCACCGGTGCAGAGCCGACGAATAGGTTCAATCAGGGCATCCCAGTTCATCCAACAGCGCGCAACACTTTGCCCGCTTTCAGGCAGCGGGTGCAGACCTTGATGCGGCGCACGGTCTTACCGCCGTCCACATAGGCGCGCACTTCCTGTAGGTTCGGTGCCCAGCTGCGCTTCGTTTTCGGAGCGCGGTAGCGCCACTGACCCGAGTGCTTGTGCTGGATGCTGTTGCCGAACATGGTGCCTTTGCCGCAAACTTCGCATACTCGTGCCATCTTGCTTCTTGCCTCCTCTATGTTCGGCGGTTATTGTACCCGTTTTTGCCAGCGTGTTGCCAACCGATGGCGTCATTCCTCAAACAGGCTACGGGGTTCGAGCTGAGTAGGGCTGGTTTCTAAACGGTCTGCCAACTGACGCTGGGGCGCCGAGAGGGGGTACTCACCCAACGACTCAATCGGAACCCACGCAATATGCTGATAGTCGCCCTGAGTGGGTGTCCCGCTCTGGTAGCGACAGAGGACGCCATACAACACGATTCGCGAATAGGTGACGGCATGCTTGACGCTCTCCACGACACGGATCGGCTGGACTTGCAGGTGGTGGCGCGTGCCAATCTGCATGGCGAGCTGTTCCACCGACTCGCGCCCCGTGCGGGTGGCGCGCGGGAACTCCCACAACCCACCCCATAATCCCTCCACAGGGCGCTGGGCAAGCAAGACGGTGTTCTCCCTAAGAATCATCGCAGAGACATCCACCACTTGTCGAGCGGGCTTGGACGGGGTGACTTCGGGAACTGCCGTTGGCTGACCGCGTTGGTAGGCGGAGCAGAGCGACTGCACAGGGCACTGGGCGCAGTTCGGCAGGGCTGGCAGGCAGACCGTAGAGCCGAGCTCCATCAGTGCCTGATTGAAGTCGCCGGGACACTGCGGGTCTACCAGCTGGCGCGCTATCTGCCAGAGGAGTTTTTGGGCTTTGCCCGACTTGAGGTTCCCCTTGAGCCACAGGAGCCGTGCCAGCACGCGCGTCACATTGCCATCGACCAGCGGTTCGGGCAGGTTGAAGGCAATGCTGGCGATGGCACCTGCCGTATAGGCGCCGATGCCGGGCAGTTCGCGCAGTCGGTCTACCGAGCGTGGGAGTTCGCCCCCGTTAGCGACAATCTGCTGTGCAGAGCGCCACAGGTTGCGCGCCCGCGAGTAGTAGCCCAGCCCCTCCCAATATTTGAGCACCTCGTCCAGCTGCGCCTCCGCCAACGCTTGCACGGTGGGGAAACGCTGGATGAACCGCTCAAAGTAGGGGATGACCGTCGCTACCTGAGTCTGCTGGAGCATGATTTCGGAGACCCACACATAGTAGGGGTCGTCCACACCGCGCCAGGGTAGCGTGCGCTGGTGGTGCTGGAACCAGTCCAGCAGTTGAGTTCGCAGGGCTTCTACCCAGGTCGGGTCCAGTTCGACCGCGCTCATCGCCCTCCGTTCGGCAGGGGTTCGTAGCAGACCCAGACGGGGCAGGGAGCGTGCTTGGTTACATAGGCGACCGTGCCCGTGCCGAGCGGGTTGTCATCCAGAATAATCTGGCGTGTGTCGGTCATCACGAGGAGGTCTGCCTCCACGACTTCCGCTTCCTCCACCAGCCCTGTGCCTGCTTCCCGCGACTGGACAAGGTCTGCCGACACAATCAGTCCCTCTTCGTGGGCGATGTGCTCCGCTTCCAGCAGGGTCTGTTCCGCTTCTTTTGCGCCGGGCGGTTCGGGTGCGTCCACCTCGTGGCTGAACCCGACGGTCAACACATAGACCAACTTCAGCTCGGCACGCTTCTGCTTGGCATAGCGACAGAGCCACCGCAGGACACGCTTGTCCTGGTCTGTACCCCGATAAGCCATCAGAATCGTTTTCATCTCAACGCTCCAAGAAATAGCGCACGGTGCTGACGACCACTTTGGGCTTACGCATCAGTGCCAGACGCAGGATCCATGCGGACTGATTGTGTAAGAGGTGGTGCCACCACTTGCGCGGGTAGAACTCTGGGATGATGACCGTAATCTGGTCGAGTGCTTCCTCGGCAAGGAGTTCGTCGATATACTCTTCTACCGGTTCCACGAGCGAGCGATGCTCCGAGTCGATGATTCGGAGCGGGATGTCGGGCACGAACGCTTGCCACTCTTTCTGCATCTTCTCGGCGGAGGGCGTCACGAGGTGGATTTCTGCCTCCTCATCGCGAGTGCGTTTCACAACACGGCGATAGATAGCAGGTGGGCGTGGGTCCAGATTGATATGGACTGCCTCAATCTCATCGGGGGGCGCCAAACTGCGTGCGTAGTTGAGCGCTTGAAGCACCCCGTTATGCACACTGGGCACCAGCACGACGACCCTGTGGCGCATAGGACGCGTCTGGGTCGCTTGGGGACGCAACTGCTCCCGAACCTCCATATAGTGCTGGTGGACTTTATAGAGCATGAAGACCAGAACCCCGATAGAGACCATCGTAATCCACGAGCCGTAGGGCAGGTTCACAATCAGCTGGGTGCAGAAGACCAGGAAGGTCACGGTCGCGCCGAACCCGCTGATGAGCATACTAACCCGCCAGCGGGGTGGGCGTACCCGCGCAAATCGGCGTGCCATCCCCGCCTGCGACAAGGTGAACGAGAGGAACACACCGACCGCATAGAGCGGGATGAGCGAGTGGGTGTCCCCGCGGAAGTAGACCACCAACAGCGCCGACAGCACGCCCAACAGGATGATGCCGTTGTTGAACACGAGGCGGTCGCCCAAGTTCGCCAGCTGGCGAGGGGCATAGCGGGCGTTCGCCAAAATGGAAGACAGACGCGGGAAGTCGACATACGCCGTGTTCGCTGCGAGGATGAGGATGAGCGTGGTCGCAATCTGCACCACATAGTAGAACCAAGCGAAGGGCGTGCCTTCCAACACCGTGCGTGCCAAGCGCGAGATAAGCGTCTCGATAATCTCGCCCTGTTCGTTTTTAATGGGGAGGATGTTGTAGT
>JBDNDR010000043.1:0-10091 GCA_046718995.1 Fimbriimonadales bacterium | reverse complement strand
ATCGAAGCGATTGACATCATAAGGTGCCATCGCTCGGGGACCGACGAGACTTAGGTCGCCTTTGAGCACATTGAACAGTTGGGGTAGCTCATCCAGGCTATATTTGCGGATGAAGCGCCCCACACGGGTCATGCGCGGGTCATGGCGAATTTTGAAGGCGCCACCCTGCTTCTCGTTCATGTGCATAATCAGGGGCTGAAGCTCTTGGGCATTACAGCGCATCGAGCGGAACTTGTACATCACGAACGGCTTCCCATAGCGTCCCAGACGAATCTGCCGAAACAGCACCGGACCCGGTGACTCAAGGCGGATGAGAAGCGCAATCAGGAGCATGACCGGCGAGAGGATGAGTAGTGCCAGTCCCGAGCCTAAGATATCAATCAGTCGTTTGGCAAAAGCGTGGGGCACCCGCACCTCCGGGATATACTCGGCGAAGGGCGAGAGTTCCGGGCAGCCCTTTGTGCAGGGTTTCCCGTTCGGCGACTCTAAGCCTATTTCATTTTTATTTGCCAGCACAGTTTTGCCTCCTTTCAAAGCGGGAGGTGGGTGGCGCCACCTCCCGATAAAGCATTAGTCTCGTGGTGTAGTTTGTTCCGGTTCCGACTCGCCCTCGCGTCGGGTCGTGCTGGGCGGGAGCGCAGGGCGTTCGGCGGTGCCGTTGCGCGTCTCCAACGCCCGATGGTAGCCCTTCTGGAAGTGGCGATAGACCACGCTATCATCGAGGCGCACCTTGTTCAGCACGATGCCTGCCACATTGACTTCGTGCTGTTTGAAGCGTGCCAGCATTTCGCGCGTGGAGTCGTTCATCGCATTACCTGCCGCGTGGACGATGATAGCGTTGCCTGCAGTTGTGCTGATTAGGGTGCCATCGGCGAAGGTCGCAGCAGACGGCGTGTCGATAATCACGAAGTCCGCCAGCTGGGTCAGCTTCTGGAGCAGTTCCTTCATCAGCGGACTGCGTAGTAGGCGAACAGGGTTCTCGGGACGGGAACCTGCACCGATGAACACCAAACCCTCGATGGCGGTCTGCTGGACGCACTGTTCTAAGGTGGCGTTGCCTTGCAGGATGTCGCTCAGTCCGGGGTGGCTGAGGTTAGCGTTCACCAGCCGGTGGAGGCTCGGTTGGCGCATGTCGCCGTCAATCAGCACGACGCGCATGCCATCGCGCGCGAGCGTGAGCGCCAGGTTGTAAGCGACGGTTGTGCGTCCCACATCGGGGTCAGCGCCCGTGATGGCGACGGCGCGACTCTTGAGGCGTCCATTCGCTTCCGCTAAGCTGGTAGAGAGCAGCTGATAAGAGGCACTAAGTGGGGTCTGCTCCACGCGGTCGCGGTGCAGGAGCGCTCGGCGCATTCGCGGGAGCGCTGCGATAACCGGCATTCCGAACAGCGCTTCGGCTTGAGAAGGTGTGTAGACGCTCTGGTCGACCTGCCCCAGCAGCAGCACCAACCCTGTAGAGAGGATAAGACTGAGCGCGAACGCCAACGCCACTCTGAGAGGCAGTCGGTTATCCACAGGGCGAGCGCCCGGACCGTCAATAATCTTGACGAAGCCGGCGGTGTTCAGCTCGTTCTCACGGGTAATAGCTTCATCCAGCTTGTTTTTGAGCAGGCGAACCTTCCCTTCAGCGAGTTGCACTTTGAGCGTCAGCTCGTTGGCAGTGCGCTGTTTCTCAGGAAGTCCCTCAAGACGGGCGCGCAACTCGCGCAGCTGGGCTTCCAGATCACGCACGCGACGGTTGGCAACATTAACCTCCACAACTGTTTGGAGGTAGTCGCGCCGTAGGGTCTCAAAGAGATTGTTGACCCCAGTGGTCTGGGCGTCCAGGATGGTCTCTTGTTGTTCAGCAATCTGTTTTTCTACTTCAGCAACTTGAGCGCGCACGCGCTGAACATCAGGATAGTTGTCCCCGAAGCCTTGAGCGTAAAGCCCTTGCAGTTGGTTCTGGAGTTCGGCGAGGCGCGACTCGAGCTGCTGGAGTAGGGGGTTACGGCGCACCACTTGGCTCAAGTTGCGGTATTCCCCACCACCGGGTCGACGCGCCTCTTGGTTGAGTTGTTGGGTCAGGCGTGCCAAGCGCGCCGAGGCAGATTGCTGAGCCACCCGTGCATCGTAGAGTTGAATATCGGCACGCGAGATGGAGTTGAGCAGGATATTGGTCTGGTTGTCCCCTTGAATCGCTTCCTTGTTCTGGTTGAGGTACTCGCTGAGCTGGCGGGTAGCGCGTTCATATTCGCGTTGTGCCTCTTCATATTGCTGTTGCACAAATTCTCGCGAGGGGCGTGCCACCTGCGAACTGAGTGCGCTGAACTGCTCTTGGAACTTGCGCAGGAGCACCTCCATCGCATATTGTGCCTCGCCAGGCGCGACCTCAATATCCCCCTGAGTCTTGAGGATAATGCTGAGGTACTCGGTGTTGGGAATGGGCTTAATCTCCAGACGCCGAGAGAGGTCGACTACGCCAGCGAAGTCCTGTTCGTTCAGCGGAAAGTTATTTTTGATGTCTTCAGCAGGGCGCCAGCGTCCGCTGTCCTTGAGCTCACGCCATGTGCTGAGCAGAACATTGTAGCTGCCGACCACATTGGCGATGTTCTGGAGACGGGTGATAAGGTCAATTTGGAGGCTGAACGGGTCGGGGTAGATAATCGTTCGGTTGGTTGCCAGTGAGCGGAAGTCGGCAACCGTAGCGAATCCCTCCCACTGACGAGGTTGGGAGTAGTAGAAAGCAAACACGGCGCCCGTCACGATGCCTGTAATCAGCCCAATGAGCCACCAACGCCTCTTAAGTAGTTTAACTGCTTGCCAAAGATTCATAATCAAAATCCTCCCTCAGATTACGGCTTCCAAAGCGAGCGTCCCACGCCTAACTGCCTGAGAATCCAAACGACAGACAGGTAGCGATAGACCCGGTCGGGGTCAGGCGAGTTGGTCTCGGCGACATAGACCACATCGCCGGGCTGGAGTCCGATGTTTTGGGACATATCGCCTTTTCGGAGCAGACGCACCATATCGACCCGCATCCGCTCTTCGGTTCCGTCGGGCTTTTTGCGAATCACATAGGTCTGGCTCATTCGGGCGCGCTCGGTCTCCCAGCTGGCTTGCCCCAGCGCGTCCAGCACTGTCATCCCCGGACGCCAAGTGTATAGCCCCGGACGCTTGACCTGACCGCCGACAAAGAAGCGGTTCTCGGTCTCTTCAGGCACAAAAATCACATCGCCATCTTGGAGTGGGACATTCAAGCTCAGGTCGCCCTCCTCGGTGAGTCGGCGGAGGTCTAGCTCAATTTTGGTACCATCGGCACGCTGGAGCCATGCGCCTTCCAAGCGGGCACGATCGGGCTGAGGGTTCCCTCCGAGCGAGAGCGCGTCCAGCACTCGGTCGCCCTCTTTGAACTCGTACACACCGGGGCGCCCTACAAAGCCCAGCACCGAAACACGCGGGCGATAGAACTGGCGCAGGGAGACCGACACTCTTGGGTCACGCAAAATATCTTTCTTTCGGTATTCCTCTTCAATCTTACGCGCTAACTCGTCGGTCGTCAGCCCGGCAGCTTGCATTACGCCAATCAGCGAAACCGAGATTGTGCCGTCTTTAGAAATGGGGAACTCTTGGTCTAATCCTTGAACTCCGAATACCTGGATTCGTATCACATCTTCAGGTTTGAGGCGATAGGGCCCTTCGTTACGCTGAGCGAAAAGCAGGTTCGTCAGCACCAGACCCATCGCAAAGACGAGGTACCATCTCATCGTTGTAATCCCTCCCATAACTGCATCTCTACCGAGAGGTACAGCAAATTTCGTGCCATTTGTCAAGCTCCTTCTCAGAGTATTATCGGCAGGAGACAAACGGATATAGACTCCCCGCCATCCAGATTATACCAGAGGTGGGTATACTTTGGGCGATTTCTTAGGCGATTGAGTCTATAACAAGGAGGTAGATATGGAGGTAATTCAAGCAGTTCCCTATTTAGCCCCGGTGTTGGGTGGCGTTGGGATGGCTCTGGCAGGGTTGAACTACCTGGCTGTGACGCGTCGTCCCGACGGCAACGAGACGATGCGTACCTATGCCCAAGCCATCCACGACGGAGCGATGACCTTTTTGAAGCGGGAGTACATAGCGATTTCGTTGTTTGCGCTGGTTCTGTTCGTCGGGCTGACCGCACTCTTTTACCAGACCGCCCCGCTGATTGGGTTCGCCTATCTGTTTGGCGCGTTCAGCTCCATGCTTGCGGGCTACATTGGGATGAAGGCATCCACGCGCAGTGGTGTGCGCTCTACCGAAGCGGCGCGTCAGGGCGGTATCGGGGATGCGCTCGTGGTGGCGTTCACGGGTGGCTCGGTGATGGGACTCTCGGTTGCGGCGCTGGGACTCATCGGTATCGGATTGGTTGTTCTGCTGGGCACCGGGCTGGAGCTGCCCGTGCTAGTGCAATATCTCACAGGCTACTCGATGGGCGCCTCGTCGGTGGCGCTGTTCGCCCGTGTTGGGGGCGGTATCTATACCAAAGCCGCCGATGTCGGGGCAGACCTTGTGGGCAAGGTGGAAGCTGGTATCCCTGAAGATGACCCCCGCAACCCCGCCGTGTTGGCAGACAATGTGGGCGATAATGTGGGCGACACCGCTGGCATGGGCGCCGACCTGTTCGAGAGCTATGTCGGCTCGGTCGTAGCAGCAGCGGTAATCGGTGCGACCATCGCCGTTGCGAACGGCAACCCGCTCCAGTATGTCTTGCTCCCCCTTGCGCTGATTGCCTTGGGGATGATTGCCTCGGTTATTGGTGTGTTCTCCATCCGTGTCTTCAGCAGTATGGATCCCAAGCTGGCACTGAACGCCTCCACGCTGGTGGCAATCGTGCTGTTCTTGATTGGCGGCGCCGGCTTGACCCAGACGATGGTCGGCTCACTCGCTCCCTACTGGGCGGTGCTGGCTGGACTGATAGCGGGCGTGTTCATCGGCGTGGTGAGCCAGTACTATACCAGCGGTGCGCCTATCCGCAACATCGCTAAGTCGTCGCGGTTCGGCGTGGCACCGAATATCCTTTCGGGCGTGTCGGTCGGCTATCTGAGTACTGTGCCCTCTTTATTGGGGATTGCCGCTGCCATTTGGGTCGCCTACGAGACGAACGGGCTGTATGGCATCGCCCTGGCGGGTGTCGGCATGCTCGCCACCATCGGGATTGTGATGAGTACCGACAGCTACGGTCCGATTGCGGACAACGCTGGTGGGATTGCCGAGGTCGCTGGGTTTGGCGAGAGCGTGCGCAAAATCACCGATAAGCTCGACACTCTCGGCAACACGACCGCCGCCATCGGGAAGGGATTCGCTATCGGCAGTGCGGCGCTGACCGCTTTGGCACTGTTCGCCGCGTACCAAAGCCAGACCCAACTGCAAGCGATCAACCTCACCAACCCGTTCACGCTGATTGGACTGCTGGTGGGGATTGCGATGCCGAGCCTGTTCGCCGCCCTCACGCTGAACGCGGTGGCACGCGCCTCGGATCAGATGGTGGAAGAGGTGCGCCGACAGTTCCGTGAGCTGGGACTGCTGGAAGGCAAGGGCAAACCCGACTACAACCGCTGTATCGACATCGTCACCAGCGCCTCCCTACGCGAGATGATTCTGCCCGGCGCCATCGCGGTCATCGCGCCGTTGGTGGTTGGGTTCCTGCTGGGAGCGGAGGCGTTGGGTGGCTTCCTTGCGGGGGCGCTCGGAATGGGCGTCGTGACAGGGTTGATGATGGCGAACTCGGGCGGTGCCTGGGACAACGCCAAGAAGTACATCGAAGAGGGGCACGAGGGCGGCAAAGGCAGCGACCCGCACAAAGCCGCTGTCGTGGGCGATACCGTCGGCGACCCCTTCAAAGACACCACCGGACCCAGCATGAACATCCTCATCAAGCTGATGAGCATCGTGGCGCTGGTGATTGCGCCCATTCTGGCAAAGTGGACGCCTCTGCTGGGCGGACAGTAAGAAGCGGGGGGAGCATCTTCAAATGCTCCCCCTCACTTATTTAGGGTACAGCGCTTCACCGAGTCCCCAAATTCGGTGCGATTCAGGCGAACACGAAGTCTTCATCGCGCAGTGGTTCCACATGGAGCGCTTTCACATAGCCGTTGCCCTTGGTGGAGAAGAAGTCGTGGTTGCGCGTGTGGGTGGATAGCCCCGCCAGCACCACAGGGTTGACCTGTTCCTCGTTCACGCCGAAGTAGGGGGCTTGTCCCAAGTTCATCAGCGCTTTGTCGGCGTTATATTGCGTAAAGAGTCGCGCCTCGTCGGTGCGTCCGATGGGGTCATACAGTTCACGCGTGTAGGGTTCCTCTATCTCGGTGAGCTGCTCCACCGTGTCGTAGAGCGTACGCAGGGCGCGCTTTTGGTCGGCATCACTCAGCTGGGCGAACAGCTCCTGCGCCAGCATGCCGACATAGACGCCGTGAATTGCCTCATCGCGAATAATCAGGTTGATTATCTCGCCTGAGTTGACCATCTTGCCTGCGCCAGCGAGCAGAAGCGGAAAATAGAAGCCCGAGTAGAACAGGTACGACTCCAGTAGCACGCTGGTCGCCATCGCTTCGTAGAGGCTTAGGGGGTCAGTGATCGCACGGTAGCGTTTTTCAATCAGGCTGACCTTGCGTTGCAGGAGCGGATGGGTATTGACCCACTCGAAAATCTGGTCGATGCGTTCGGAGGTACAGAGTGTGGTGAAGATGGAGCTGTAGCTTTTGGCGTGCATATGTTCCATCGCACCCATAAACCCCAGCACGGCTTTGGCTTGATGGCTTGGCACACCCTGCGAGATGAGGGGCATGCCCACCCCGCCTTGCAGGGTGTCCAATAGGGTCAGCCCTGCCAGCACCAGTTCGTAACTGCGTCGCTCTTCGGGAGTTAGGCTCATCCAGACCAGCTTGTCGTCCGCTAAGGGGATTTCCTCGTCCACCCAGAACTGACGCACATTCTGGTCCCAGAACGCCTTCGTGTAGGCATCATCCAACCGGTTCCAATTGACGGCTTGCATAAGGTTCCTCCTTCTGTTAGGATAAGGGGGCAGGAGCCACTCACCGGCTCCTGCCGTAGAGAGCATCAGACCGCACAGCTTTGGCACTCTTCAATGCTCAAGTTGCGCGTTCGGGTGTAGTAAAGACTTTTCAGCCCCTTCTTCCACGCATAGATGTAGAGCCTCGCCAGCTCGCGCGTGCTGGTCTCACTGGTGACATACAAGATGGTGCTGATGCCTTGGTCCACATGGCGTTGGATCTCTGCCACCAAGTCTATCACACGGTACATATCCATGTGGTAGGCGGACTTGTAGTACCAGTAGGTGCGTGGCGACAAGTAGGGCATCGGGTAGTAGGTCACCGAGTTGCCGTAGGTGCGCGTCTCTATCAGGTCGACAATCGGCATAATGGAAGGCGTGGCGTTTTGGAGGTAGCCGATGCTCTGGGTGGGAGCGATTGCCATTCGGTAGCCGTGATAGAGACCGTGTTCCATCACCTGCTCTTTGAGGCGGCGCCAATCGTCGGGCGAGGGGAGGGTGATGCCCTCAAACAGGCGTTTCACCTTGTCGGAGTGGGGGCGGAAATCCTCGTGCAGGTACGGCTCAAAATAGCGTCCGTTGGCGTACTCGCTCTGTTCAAAGCCGATGAAGGGGCGTCCCCGCTCTTGGGCAATCTGCATGGAGCGTTCAATCGAGTAGTAGTTGACGGCGGCGAAGAAGGCACGCGCGAACTCGCGGGCTTCCTCACTTTCGTAGGCAATCTCGTTTTTGGCGAGGTAGCCGTGCAGGTTCATCGCACCCAGCCCGACCGAATGGAGTGCGTGGTTCGCTTTGGCGAGGCTGGGCACCCGGGCGATGCAGGTCATCTCGCTCACCGCCGTCAGCGCATCCATCGCAGTGTGGACGGTCTCGGCGATATTTTTGCGCTCCATCACATTCGCGATGTTCATCGAGCCGAGATTGCAGCTCACATCGTAGCCCACCACCTCGGGCTGGTTATCGTCGCCGATGATGGAGGCGGACTGGATTTGGAAAATCTCGGTGCAGAGGTTGGACATCTTGATTTGTCCCAGACCCTTGAGCGGATTGGCACGGTTGGCGTTGGAGCGGTACATAATGTAGGGATAGCCCGATTCGAACTGCGTTTTGGCGATTCGGATGAGCATCTCGCGGGGGTCTAATGCACGCTTTTTGACCTTCGGGTGCGCGACGAGTGCCTCGTACATGGTGTCCATATCCATGTCGTCCATATGCTGTCCGAAGGTGGTGTAGACGGAGAAGGGAGCGAACACATAGTACGGCTCGTTGCGCTCTGCCAGTTCGAAGAACTTGTTGGGCACAATCAGCCCCAGCGAGAGTGTCTGGATACGGCTCTTTTCGTCGGCGTTGATTTTCTTAGTGTCGAGGAACTCCTCCACATCCCAGTGGAAGATGTTGAGGTAGACCGCGCCCGCACCTTTGCGCTGTCCCATCTGGTCGGCGTAGTTGAAGGCGTCCTCGAACAGTTTCATCACGGGCACGACGCCCTTAGCCGCGCCTTCCACGCCCTTGATTGGCTCGCCGCGTGCGCGCAGTTTGGAGAGGTTGATTGCCACACCGCCGCCGATTTTGGAGAGTTGCATTGCGGTGTTGAGCATATAGCCGATGGAGTTGAGCGTATCGTCCATCTCCAGCAGGAAGCAGGAGACCAGCTCGCCGCGTCGGGCACGCCCAGCGTTGAGGAAGGTGGGGGTTGCCGGCTGATAGCGTCCTTCCATCATCGCTCGCACATAGGCTTCCGCCTTCGCTTCATCGCCCTGTGCAAGGTGTAGGGCAACCGCGACCACACGCTCCTCGTACCGCTCCAGATAGTGTTGCTTATCGTCGGTCTTGAGCGCGTAGTCCTTGTAAAACTTAGAAATCGCCATGAAACTGCTGAACTGGAAGCGATAGCTGTAGGCTAACTCGTGGAGCCGTTCTAAGAATTCAGGGCGGTACTGAGCGAAGAAATCCTCATAGTAGCCCGCGTCGATGAGGTAGTGCAGGCGTTGGAGCGTGCTTTCGAACGGGAATCGTCGCTTTTCGGCTTCGTAGGCGAACTCTTGGACGGCGTCGCGGTCGTACTTGAGTTGGAAGAAGCCGTCCCGCTTTTGCAGGATGGCGCTATTGAGTTCAAGATACCGCACGGTAAGCCACCTCCTGAACCGAGTTGGGGTGTACGGCATAGGGCAGGGACTGAATCGCCTGAGACGCTTCGAGGCGGGCAACGGCTCGGGCAAGCGTTTCCACATCCTTTTCCCAGCCAGCGAGCTCGAACTGGTGGAGCAGGGGCACCCCGAGCTGTTGGCTCAGGACAACACCCGCTTTGGCGAAGTTGGCGCCCCAGTTGCGGTTGCCGCTGGAGGCGACCCCCCGAATGTAAGCACGATTGCGGCGCGCGAACTCCAGCACCTCTTTGGGAACCTCGCCAAAGCCGGTGGTGTAGGTAATCACGATACAAGGCTCGTCCACCTGTTCAGTGCCTGTTAGGATACGCAGGCGGTTCTGATAGGGAAGCTTCTCCACGAATCTCGCCACATTCCCTGTCCGAGAAGCGTATGCAATCAACATCTTGTGCCTCCTTGAATTGTTCTCGCCCAAAGCGCGCTTTTTCACTCTTTTTGCCCTACATATTGTGGTTTGAACTCGAATCTTAGCCCCATCTGTAGGGACACCTATATTATAGCGCAAAGCCCCCCGTTTTGTCAAGAGGGGGACGGCACTTATTGACCAAAATGGCGGACAATTGCCCAAAAGCCCCTACAGGTAGAGGTATCAGATATTGTAGGCGCTTTTAGTCCGTGTTATTAAGTGGACACTTCGGGGAGGAATCGTCAAACGGTGGGCTTCCCAAAAGAGAGAGCCGAGTCACAATTTTCTGTACAAGCGTGGGGGATGGACACCATCCCCCACAGCGTCTTCAGAGGTTCGCCAGCTGTTCAAACACCCGTGCATAGATGCGCACCAGCGTTTTCATACTTTCTATCGCCATCTTCTCATCGGGTTCGTGCGCGTTGCCATCACCTTCCAGCCCCGCACCGATTGCCACCAAGTTCGGCATCACGCGGGCGTAGGTGCCGCC
>JBDNDR010000042.1:0-10112 GCA_046718995.1 Fimbriimonadales bacterium | reverse complement strand
TTATCAATCCCGAGACTTGGCTTCGACATACCCGCTGGCTCTACTGGCTCAACGCGGGCGTGTTGCTGTTTGTCGACCTGTTCGGTGCCGAGCGTAAAGGAGCTCAACGCTGGATCGAGCTACCGGGCGGATACCAGTTTCAGCCCTCGGAGGTCGCCAAGCTCATCCTCATCCTCACGCTTGCGGGGCTACTTGTCCGAATGGGTACCCAGATTCGGACGCCCAAAGGCTATCTGCTAAGCCTGCTCCACGCCGCAGTTCCAGCCTTTTTGGTGTTCAAACAGCCCGATTTAGGAACCTCCATCGTGTTGGGGGTACTGTGGCTGGCAATTGTCTTTCTTGCCGGCGCGCCCGGCAAGTGGCTCCTCCTAACCCTCCTGATTGGGGCGATGGGCTTCGGAGCGATGTGGCACTTCAACATCCTGCGTGATTATCAGAAGGCACGCTTGGTCTCCTTCATCAACCCTGAAGCCGACCCGCAACAGAGTGGGTACCACATCCTCCAAGCGCGTATTGCGGTGGGGAACGGTCAACTTACGGGCAAAGGGTACTTGCACGGCACCCAGAAGAACTTGCGCTACATCCCCGAACAGCAAACTGACTTCATCTTCGTGGTGGTGGCGGAGGAGGGCGGATTTGTGGGCGCAACGGGACTGCTGGCTCTGTTCGGCTTCTTCCTCTATCGGGTCTGGCGGGTGATGGTGGAAACGCGCCACGAATATTATCGCCTGCTTGCAGGAGGGATTCTAACGCTCTTCCTATTCCACCTGCTAACCAATGTGGGGATGACGATTGGCCTGTTCCCTGTAGTGGGGATACCCTTGCCATTCATCAGTCTGGGCGGGAGTATGCTCCTCACGGCGATGTCGGCTGTGGGGCTACTGCTTAGTATTCGCCTGCACGAGAAACGCTTTGAACTATGAACGCTACACCACTCCCGCAAGCCTTTTACGCACGCTCGACCCTCCTCGTTGCCCGTGCGCTTCTGGGGCACTGGCTGGTGGTGCATCATCCTGAAGGGTGGGTCGGGGGACGGATAGTAGAGACCGAAGCCTACCTGCCTGATGACCCTGCCAGCCACAGCTATCGGGGTCAAACCGAACGCAACCGCTCTATGTTCGGCGCGCCGGGCACTGCCTATGTGTACCTGATTTATGGCGTTCACTGGTGTTTCAATATCGCTTGTGAGGCAGAGGGTATCGGCGCCGCGGTGCTGATACGCGCCCTCGAGCCAACTCTTGGTATAGAGTGGATGGAGCGCCATCGAGGGCATCGCCCACGCACTCAACTCTGTCGGGGACCGGGCAACCTGTGTCGCGCGCTGGGTATCACGCGTGCGATGGATGGCGAACAGGTCTTCAACGGCAAAGTACAAGTTTGGGCGGGTGAGCCTATACTCGATTCTTGTGTCGGCACCTCCCCGCGAATCGGCATCACGCAGGGCAGGGAACACCCGTGGCGTTTCTATGTGCGGGGCAACCCGTGCGTGTCGGGGCGGTGGCGATGAACTGGCTAATCGCGCTCGGTTTGGCGGGTGGGGTCGCCCTAATTGCCTACCGAATGCGTTTACTCACTTGGGATGGCGCTTTGGGTGCAGTAGTGGTAGGCATGAGCATCTTTGGGATTGGGCAGCTGGCTGGGAGCGTGCCTTTGTTGGTCTTCTTCTTCAGCTCCAGCCTCTTGCCGAGGCTGTTGGGTCGCAAAAACAGAGGCGAACAGCGCACCTTCGTCCAGGTGATGGCGAACGGGGGTGCGCCCACCCTATCGGCGTGGCTGGCGTGGCTCCTTCCCGAACATGCTGAGACGGCTTGGATGGCTTACACAGCGAGCCTCGCCTGCGCGATGGGCGACACTTGGGCGACCGAGATAGGCACACGCTTTGGGGGACGCCCCCGACTCATCACGAACCTGAGTCCTGTACCGCCGGGCACATCGGGTGGGGTCACGCTCACAGGCACACTGGGCGCACTATTTGGAACGGCAATCTTATGTGGGATAGGCGCGGGAGCCTTCGGCTTCAGTGCGGTACAGACCCTACTCTGCTTCATAGCGGGCATCGTGGGGGTGTTCGCAGATAGCTTATTGGGCGCAACCCTTCAGGGCAAATATCGGTGTTCGGTCTGTGGGGCGTTGACCGAGACCCCACGCCACTGTCAGATGCCTGCTACACGCATTCGGGGTCAACGGTGGCTGGACAATAACGGGGTGAATCTGCTCAGCACGCTCACCGCTGGCGTGGTGCCCCTCTTGGGCTATGGAGTGGGTATCCTGTAGGTGGAGGCTGGTGATGGTTCGATGGATGGGGTTTGGCATGGCGGGGGCTTGTATCGTTTTGGTTGGCTGTGCGCTCGCCCTACAGAGCAGAAACGACCTCGATCGGGAATGGGTTCCCACTTTGCGGATTGTTGAACGCAAACAAGACTTTGCGATGGTTCGTTATGAGCGCGAGGGGGTTCCGCTCTATGCTGAAATCTACTACCCACCGAACCGTCCGCAACGCGACCTTCCCGCCGTGGTGCTTTTGCCCGGTGGTTTCGTGGGGGTCAACGCGACCCAGCGTGCCAGCGCGCGGCGGATTGCGGATGCGGGCTATCTGGTTGCGCTCCCCCATATGCGGGGGCAGGGCAAGAGTGGTGGGTTCATAGACTTTGGACTTTCCGATGCGGTGGATGCCCAAGGGCTAGCCCGCGCGCTGACCCAGCTCGGTGGGCGTGGCGACTATGCCTTCGTCGGGATTTCGTTTGGAGCGACCATCGCCCTCAACGCCGCCCGCAATAACCCCCAGGTGCGGGGAGTTGGCTATGTGATGGGTCCCACCGACTTCGCAGAGCAACGCCAGATGCTAATCAACTACGGGCGCCCCGACCGTGCGAAGCAGCGCGATGCGTGGATTGGCGGCTCACCTGAGGAATGCCCCTCATGCTACGAGGAGCGCAACCCCCTCCGCCACGCACGCGAGGTGGAGGCACCCGTTCTCTTCATTCAAGCAGGGGAGGATGTGATGATCCCAGTGTGGCAAGCATGCAATTTGATGAAGGTGCGCGAGGAGATGGGGCGTCCTGTCTACCGGGTGGCACTGAGCGATGAGGGCGAGCTATTTCAGGGGACTTTGAAACCGCGCCAACAGTGTGTGTTGCCGTTGACAGGTTGGGGCGATTTGAAACACGACCATCTTGTTCTTTTCCCCAGCTTGCCCCACCGAACGAACGAGGCGGTATGGCAAGTGGTGCTGAACGCCCTCAACCGCTGGTTCCAAGAGGATGAGTCAAAACCTAATTGAAGCCCCTGAACGCACCGAGCGGTTCACATGGGTTGAGGTATTTCGTGGGTTAGCGATTGTGGAGGTGATTCTTCACCATGTGTCGGGGCGGTTTCTACGGGTTCTGGATGCGGAGGGACCCATCTGGTGGATAGTGGCTATCTTCAATCGCACCCTCCACTATGCGGTGCCTGCCTTCTTGATGTTGACGGCTTTCGTGCTGACCCTTTCGCTACTGCGTCAGTCCGATTACCGACGCTATGCCCAAAATCGTGTGTTGCGTGCGCTGTTGCCTTATCTACTCTGGAGCGGGTTGTATCTACTCTATCGCTGGTGGGCATACGATGCGCCGCCCCGTATTGAAATGGTAGACGACTACATCTTCTGGGGCAAAGCCTACTTCCATCTCTACTTTTTGGCGGTTGCACTTCAGTTGTATCTGCTCCTGCCTTTGCTGATGCCCCTCGCCCGTTATCAGCCCCCATTTTGGTTGATATTGGTGGGTATTGTGGGGCTGACTATGGGAATCTACTGGTTCAACCGCTTGGTCTACCGTTTGCCTTACACGGGGAGTTTCATTTTGTGGTACACGCCGACCGTTCTGTTGGGTTTCTGGCTCGCCACGCAGATCGGTCGGTTAGAGACCGTTCTCAAGCGCGGCTGGGGCATCGCTCTGATAGGGGCTTTGGTCGGGCTGATGCTCTATTTACCGCTTGCGCTCGCCGCCCTGCGTGGCAATGCGGTCAACACCTTCCAATATCAGGTGGGCAACTGGCTTTACACGGGGGGCATTAGTTTCGTCCTGCTTGCGGTGGCGTATTGGCTGAGCCAGTTGGACTCCTCTCGGATAGTCAACTTTCTGCGCTTTGCTGGGCGCTACTCACTCCAGATTTACCTTCTACACCCGCTCATAATCAGCGAGTTAGACCGTTGGGGCGTGCTCATCCCTAGTCTTGGAGTGCGCTTCGCTATGCCGATTTACTTAGTCCTCTCCTTGACAGTGCCTCTGGGTTTGGCGTGGTTGATTGCGCGCTCCCCGCGTCTCTCGGTGGCTTTCTTTGGGCGTTCCTAAGTTCGGTATAATCTGGGTATGGCGCGATTCAAGGACGGCGACCGGGTTCGGGTGAAGGCACGCGAGGTACAGGGCAAGGAGGCACACGAGGGGCGCTATGCCCCCCACTTAGCGAACACCATCGGCACCATTTTGAAGTTCTACAGCCCTCAAGAGGTGGCGGTCGACTTAGACATAGACAGTTTGCCCGAGTCGATTCGCGACCGCCATGCCCAACAGCAATCGGCGATGCACGAAAAATGGCTCGGCTCCCTCTCGGAGGAGGCGCGCAACCGCCTCACCGACGAAGAAAAACAGTTCCGACTGCGCTATGTGGTGCTGCTGACCGAGTCCGATTTGGAACCGCTAAAGGGTGCCCCTACCAAACGCCCTACCGAGAAACCGGCTGCTGAGAAGACCGAACCCTCGCAGAGCAAGCGTGCAACAGCCAACCCCTCCCCGTCCCAAACCCCCACACGCCAGCGCGCTCCACAAGCGTTCGAAGCGCCTGCCCGTCCCACCCCTGAGCAGCTGGAGCAGATGGAGCAAGAGTACCTCCAGCAGCGTCAGAAGACGAGCCGCAAGAAGTAGCCCTTAGGCGCGCAGGGCTTGGAGCGGTGAGGACTGAATCTCCGCCTCACAGCCTGCCAGCAGGGCTTTCAGCTGGGTGGGTTGGAACGGCAGCGTCTCCCGCACCCACGGCGCCAACAGTTCCCAGCATTCGGTGCCCTCGTGGTTCGGTTCACGAAGCCAGTGGGCGACGGTGTTGCCCATCGCGGTAATAGCGGTGAGCAGAGGGTCGGTGCAGTCGTCGGGGCTGAGCGCGTGGTGTTGCCCAATCGCATCGGCTAACTTCTCGGGAAAGCCCCACTTGAGGCTCACCAATCGCCCCAGTTCAGCGTGGGTACAGCCAAACACCTCCTGCTCAGCGTCCAACTCGGGCACTCCCAACGCCAGCAGTGCCTCCACCTGCTCGTAGGGGATACCCGCATACCGGTCTAAGAGGGGCTTGCCAATATCGTGCAGGAGACCCGCAGTATAAGCCTCGTCGGGGGACGCCTCGGGCACCTGGCTCGCCACCATCCGACAGCAGAGGGCGCTATCGATTGCATGGCGCCACCACTTGCCCCGACGCAGGTTCTGCCGGTCGGTCTTGCCCACGAACAGGTCGAACACGCTGGCGGTCATCGCCAAGTTGCGCACCGTTTTGAACCCCAGCAAGACCACCGCATCCTTAATCGAGGCGATTTTGCGGGGCAGTCCATAGTACGCCGAGTTGACGGTGTTCAGCACGCGCATCGACATCCCCTGATCGATGCTAATCAGCTGCTCCAAGCTGCGGGCGTGGGCGTTCGGGTCGTTCGTCATTGCGATAATACGATGGACGACCTGAGGCAAGACGGCTAAGTCTTCCACCTTCGCTACAATCGCTTCGGTCTGATAGGTCATGGTCTCCTCCTATCCGCTGTAGATGACGCGGACAATCTCTTCTAAGCTGGTGCGTCCCAGTAGCACCTTCTGCAGGGCGTCCTCTTTGAGCAGGCGCAGTCCATTTTGCTCCGCCACCGTTTGGATAGCGTACGCCGCTGCATGTTGCAAGATGAGGTCGCGCACCGGGTCGGACATCACCAGCAGCTCGTGGATTCCTGTGCGTCCTTTATAGCCGGTGTTCTTACACGCTTCGCACCCTTTCGCTCGGTAGACCGTGTAGTTCGCCCAATCGTCTGGCAGGGTGAACCCGTAGCGTCGGAACTCGGCGGGGTCGGGCGTGTAGGGTTCCTTACAGCGCGGGCAGAGCGTGCGCACCAACCGCTGTGCCAGCACCGCAATCAGTGAGGAGGCAATCATGAACGGTTCCACGCCCATCTCGGTCAGGCGGGGCGGCGCGCTGGAGGCATCGTTCGTGTGGAGCGTAGAGAGCACCAAGTGTCCCGTCAGCGCCGCCTCAATCGCAATCGTAGCGGTCTCGCGGTCGCGCATCTCGCCCACCATGATGATGTCCGGGTCTTGGCGCAACATCGCCCGCAGTGCCGAAGCGAAAGTCAGCCCCGCCTTCGGATTGACCTGCACCTGGTTGATGCCCGGCAGCTCGTACTCTACAGGGTCTTCCGCCGTGATGATGTTCACCAGCCCCGTGTTGAGCTTGGACAGAATCGAGTAGAGCGTGGTGGACTTCCCTGAACCGGTCGGACCCGTCACCAGAATAATCCCATACGAGCGACTGATGACCTCCTGGAGTGTCTCCAGTGTGTCGGGTAGGAACCCCAGCTTATCCAGCCCGACGCGCACACTGGACTTGTCCAGCACGCGCATCACGATTTTCTCGCCGTACACGCAGGGCAGGGTAGAGACACGGAAGTCGTACTCTTTGCCGTCGATGGTGGCGCTGATACGGTTGTCTTGGGGCACGCGCTTCTCGGCGATGTCCATATTCGCCAGAATCTTGAAGCGCGAGGTGAGCGAGGCTTGCACCCGTTTGGGCAGCACCATCACATCCAGCATCACGCCGTCCACACGGTAGCGCACCTTGAGGTTCTCGCGGGTCGGCTCGATGTGGATGTCGCTGGCACCGTCGACGATGGCTTGCGAGATCACCATGTTCGCCAGCCGCACCACAGGCGCGTCATCGGCAATATCGCGCAGCTCCTCAGCCGAGAGGTCTTCCTCCTCGTTCTGAGTCAGTTGGATGGTGCTTTCGCCCAAGTCGCGCATCAGCTCTTGCACGGTGCTATCCACTGCGCTGCTATCCCGATAGAGTTGGCGGATGGCGTTGCGGATGTCGTCTTCGGTGGCGATGAGCACCTCAATCTCTTTCTGCGTGTGTTGGCGGATTTCGTCGATGGCAAAGATGTCCAGCGGGTCAGCGAGTGCCACCCAGAGCTTGCCGTTCTCTTGGGCGACGGGCACGGCGTGATACCGTTTGGCGAGTTCTGAGGGGATGAGCGATGCCAGTTCGGGTTTGGGGGGCGTCTCGGCGAAATCCACGAACGGCACGCCCCAGTGATGCCCCATCACGCGCACTCGATCCTTCTCGCTGATGTGCCCCAGCTGAACCAGCAGGTGTTCCAACGGCAGGGGGACACCCTCTTGCTGCTTCTGGAACGCCTCTTGCAGTTGCTGCTCGGTAATCAAGCCCAGCTGGACAAACAGCTCAGCCACGCCAAAAACTGCATTCCTCCCCATACCAAAGGCGTTATTCCATATCGTCGTTGGAATCAGGTATCCTGATTTGGCAGCGTTTCGGGAGAAGGGATGGACTCTATTACACCTAAACATACTGTGCGGGAGCAGCTCGCATTTGAGGAGATGAATCAAGGCAATCATGCTTCTCTTGCGTGTCGGCGTCAACCGATATTATTCCGCAACAGTGTGCCTGAGATTCGTTCCACCACTGCTGGCACCTTCGGCATCTACAAATATCCAGCGAAGTTCATCCCCCAAGTTATTGCCTATGTGCTACGGTGCTATGCCCAGCCCGGAATGCGCATCTTTGACCCCTTCGCTGGCTATGGCACTGTCGGGGTTGTTTCAAGAGTCTACGGCTACGACTATGAGCTGTGGGACTTGAACCCCCTCATGAAGGTCATCCACGATACGGCGACGCTGGAAGCGCCCATTCCCGACCCAGCAAAGCTGGTGCAATCCGTTCGCGCTTCAGAAGCACACTTTTTGCCCGAATGGTCTAACATAGGGTACTGGCATCCAGAACCGTTTTTGGAGTTGCTATCCCGCGCTTGGGGGTTCGTCCATCAGTTAGAGGGCAAAGAGCGATTTCTCTTGCTTATCCCGATGATTAATGTCACGCGCTACTTTTCGTATGCTGATGAGAAGGTTCATAAGCTGTACAAGTCTAAGCACTCCAAAGCGAAAGTAGCCTCACTCTTGGAAGATAACTGGCAATCGCTGTTCTGGGCGATGCTGGAGCGAGAAGTCTATAAATTGGCAGGCAAACTGAGCGAGTACCATCAGATGAAGCCTGCGGGAGTTCACGGCACAGTCCGCGCTGGAATAGATACCCTACACGCCCAGTTAGATCAGCCGGTGGACATCATGGTCACCTCTCCGCCCTATCTTCAAGCACAGGAGTATATCCGCTCAACGAAGCTCGAACTGTTTTGGTTGGGACATTCCGAAGCGACCGTTCGCTGGCTCAGTAAGCACGAGATTCCCTATCGGAACCCGGAGCCTATCACCATCTATTCTGAGCTTTACCACAGGCATCACGCTATGATCGAGGAACCGCACCTGCTAACGCTTTACGAGAACTACTTCCGTTCCATTCTAAACATTTTCGCTCGGTTGTCAGAGCAAGTGAGGCAGTATTTGTGTATCTTCGTCGGTCCTGCGAAGATTCGAACCGTACCCATCCCTATTGATGACATCATTGCAGAGCATCTGAGCCACTTTGGATGGCAACACGAAGTGACCTACATTGACCAGATTGTGAGTCGCGTGATGTTCAACGCCAAGCTGAACCCCGCCTCCGGCTTACAGGAAAGCCGAATGCGTACCGAGCATATGGTGGTCCTGAAACGCATGGGAGGTGCCTGATTCCAGTGGCTGGGCAGGAAATCTCGATCACAAAGCAGGATTTGAAGCGCCCATCCCAATTTAGGAAGGCAATTACCCCGCTCTTGCCCTTCCTACGGCAGCGTATCGTCGCATGGAGTCAGCCTTCCATAGATTTAGATGACGATTCGCTTTCTGACCTGCTACTGGCTGAAATGCGCCTCCAGCCCGAACAATTAGGCGCAACCAAAGGCAGGAAACGCATCGTGAAACAAGAGGAACTCCTGACCTGCACTGAACAGCGTCTCCGTTCCACGATGGTTGCGCTCCCTCTAGATGACCCTGATATACTTAGGCTACTGGTCTTCTGCTTAGAAATGACCCACCAGATGTTCGAAGGAGGCACTCAAGCGACCGTGTCATCAAAAAGCTTCCGAGAAAAGGGGCGCCGATACGAAGAAATCCTGCTCAACCAGTTCATAGGCAGGCTTGGTGAGGTCTTTGTCAAGCGATACCTTGAGCGCAAGTTCCCTAACGCCAATATCCAACTGGACTGGACCATTTCACCTGACAGGAGCCAGCACACCAACGATATCCCCAACGCAAAGCACATGGTGAGCATCAAGACCTCGTCAGCACTGGCAGGCATATGGGCAGAAGCAGACACGGGTTCCGACTACGGAATCATGGTCAAATGTGTGGTACCTCAGGCGACCTTGCTCCAGTTTTTCGTCGAGGTTTGTGGATACACGCGCCTCTTGGATTTCATCCAAAGCCGAATCCCTGCCGATGACCAACTCTTCAAGGGCTATATCGGTAGAATCCGCAGTCGCATTCAACAGTACCAGTGTGGCACCATCAAAACCCACCTGATAGGTTTCGTTCTCGGCTACTTTCACACGAAAGGTCGCACGCCTGTTGACGATGGTACGGAACTGGAATATCTGGGAGCAGTGCGAGAAAAGCGATACTTTGTGAAACTGGGTGAGCTTTGCCACACCGAAGGCGACTGGAAGCGCTTCCTCAGCGATAATGGTCTACTCAGTGATACAGGGGTGGAGTGAAAACGCCACTGGCTTATCCGTACTTACACAGCGAGTAGGGATAGGAGGACAAACACGGGGGCTTGCACTTTCTCCCCTCTTCAGAAACAAATTGCGCTGGAGAGTAAGAGCGCCTAACAAAACCTTCTTGGGCGAGGTATGGAAGCTGTGCGTTTACTATCTCCTACCCTAACACGGTTTCGGTTCCCCCTGCCTTAGGGGGAACCTTACGGAGGGGGTCAAGTGTTAC
>JBDNDR010000041.1:0-10202 GCA_046718995.1 Fimbriimonadales bacterium | reverse complement strand
CCCCTCTCTGCTTGTGGAGCGGGGCGGGGGGTGAGGTGCCCCCCCACGCTTAGGCACAAGTGCCGCCCCCAATCTGCCCACGCGCTCAGCGACGGCGATAGATAATCGTGTGCTGGTCCGCGGGTTCACTCAGGGCGGCAGCCGGTGGCTCAGGCTCGCTGGATTCCGGAGACCGGCTGAAGATACGGAACTCCTCTGTGATGAACCAGCTCTCTATGCGCTCGATTCCTGAGGCGACCACCACCGCATAGAGTGTGCCCGTGCTGAGCGGATAGGTGGGGCGGAGCCGCCACTCGGTTTCACTCACCTGCTCCAAGCGTGTGGGCACGGGGTCAAAGTCGCCACCCTGACGCTGCGCCTTGAGCGAGAGAGTGAAGATGGCTGGCGGTTCGTCCGGCGCACGCCAACTGACGGTCGGCTTGACGCGCGTGCTGACATCCCGACTGCCTTGAGGCGGGTTGATAACTACCCCTCGCAGGGAACCGCGATAGGGAGTCTGAATGCTATGGCTCATCGACCCGCCACAGCCTGCGAGTAGGAGTGCTAACCCCAGAACGCTCGTGACTCCTATCCCTGTTGCCCATCGCATGCTTTCTACCCCCTCTTGAATACGCTCCACCGGGCGACTCGTTACGGACGGTTTAGTGCTTGGCGGATGAGGTCAGGAATCTCGCTGGGTGTGTCGGCAATCGGTACCCCAGCGCGTGTGAGTGCTTCCACCTTAGACTGGGGGCTCCCCTTGCCACCCGAAATGATGGCACCGGCGTGTCCCATGCGCTTGCCGGGGGGCGCCGTGCGTCCGGAGATGAACCCCACGACCGGCTTCGTCATCTCCGACTGGATATATTCGGCGGCGATTTCCTCATCGGAACCGCCAATCTCGCCCACCAGCACGACCGCCTCGGTCTGGGGGTCTGCCTCGAACATCGGGAGCACATCGATAAAGGTCGTGCCGATGATGGGGTCACCACCGATGCCGACGCAGGTGGACTGCCCGAAACCGGCTTGGGTCAGCGCATACACAATCTCGTAGGTCAAGGTGCCACTGCGCGACACCAGTCCGATGTTCCCCTTGCGAAAGAGCATCCCCGGCATAATCCCCACTTTACACTCGCCTGCCGTGGTCAAGCCCGGGCAGTTGGGACCAATCACGCGGCTGTTCGTACAGGCTTTGACATAGCGTATGACCCGAACCATGTCTTGGACGGGGATGCCCTCGGTGATGCAGACAATCAGTTCCACCCCGGCGTCGGCGGCTTCTAAGATGGCATCCGGCGCGAACGGTGCGGGCACGAAGATGCAGCTCACATTCGCCCCCGTCTCGCGTACCGCCTGCTTGACCGTGTCAAACACAGGAACGCCCGCAACCTCCTGACCGCCCTTGCCCGGCGTGACGCCCGCTACGACTTGGGTGCCATATTCGAGCATCTGGCGTGTGTGAAACTCTCCTTCACGCCCGGTAATTCCTTGAACTAAGACCTTCGAGTTCGAGTCGACTAAAATCGCCATCGGTTCGTATCTCCTTCTATCAGCCAGATTGTACCCGAACCTGCCCCCGTCAGGTACACTTTGGGCATGCGCAAAGCACTCACCATCGCAGGCTCCGACTCGGGCGGAGGCGCCGGAATCCAAGCGGACTTGAAGACCTTCTCTGCGCTCGGCGTGTACGGTACCAGTGCCATCACCGCGCTCACAGCGCAAAACACGCTCGGTGTGCAAGGCGTCTACGCAGTAGACCCTGAGTTCGTCGGTCAGCAAATCGATTCGATAATGACCGACATCGGTACCGACGCTGCCAAGACGGGGATGCTCTTCAGCGCCGAGATTATTCAGGTGGTGGCAGAGCGCATCCGACGCTACAACATCCCAAACCTGGTGGTAGACCCCGTGATGGTCGCAAAAAGTGGTGACCGCCTACTGCAAGAGGCAGCAATCGACGCCCTCCGAACGCACATTCTTCCGCTGGCGACGGTCGCTACGCCGAACTTAGGGGAAGCAAGTGTCTTGGTCGGGAGCGAAGTGCGCACGAAGGAACAGATGCAGGAGTCGGCGAAACAAATCCATGCGATGGGCGTGCGGTTCGTGGTGGTGAAAGGCGGGCACCTCACCGATTGCGCCGATGACTTGCTGTACGATGGGCGTGAATTCATCTGGCTCCCCGCCGAACATATCCCCACACCCCACACGCATGGCACGGGCTGCACCTTCTCGTCGGCAATCACCGCCTACCTGGCGTTGGGGCACGATGTGCTAACGGCGGTGCAGAAGGCGAAGGACTACATCACACAGGCACTGCGTACGGCGCGAGCGGTCGGCGCAGGACATAGCCCTGTGCATCATTTCCATCCCTACTATCCGTTGGACTGAGATGGCTGTACAGACCTCACCTTCGGGCACGACACAGACCGCGCTCATCGAAATGCGCGGGATTACCAAGCGGTTCGGCAACCTGATTGCCTGCGATGCGGTCGACCTCCATGTAGAAAAGGGGACGCTCCACGCCATTATGGGTGAGAATGGGGCGGGCAAGACCACCTTGATGCGCGTGCTCTATGGCTACTATCAGCCCGACGCAGGCGAAATCTGGCTCGGCGGACGGCGTGTCCATCTGCGTAGCCCAGCCGATGCGATTGCCCACCATATCGGGATGGTCAGCCAGCACTACAGCATCATCCCCGAGCTGAGCGTGTTGGACAACCTGATGCTGGGTGCGGAGCAGGCGAACCGGCTCGGCATACTCAACCGTCAGGAGGCACTCGCACGCGCCCAACCGCTCGCCAGCACCCTGGAGTTTGAACCGGAGTGGAACCGCCCTGCCGAAATGCTCAGTGTGGCAGCGCGCCAGAAGCTGGAAATCCTGAAACTGCTGTGGCGCGATGCCGAGATTCTCATCTTGGACGAGCCGACGGCGATGCTCTCGCCCACCGATGTCGAGACGCTCTTTGCAACCCTCTTGCGCCTCAAGCAGGAGGGACGCACAATCCTGTTGGTGACGCACAAACTCAACGAGGTGCTCCAATACGCCGACTCGGTGACGGTGATGCGGGCTGGACGCAAGGTCGCCGAAGCACGGGTCGCCGAAGTGGATGCCGACCAGCTCACGCGCTGGATTATCGGTGAGGAAGACGCCGAAGCCCCTGCCCCAAGCACACCCACCGAGAAGCCTGAAGCGCCCGTGCCCGGTGCCACGAAGTCCGCGCGCTTGGCGATACGCGACCTCTATGTGCGCTCTGACCGTGGGGGCTGGGGCGTACAGGGATTGAACCTGGAACTCTATCCGGGCGAGATTGTCGGACTGGCAGGCGTCGATGGCAACGGGCAAAACGAGCTGATGGAGGCGCTGGCGGGCGTGCGTGCGGTTGCGAAGGGTGCCCTGCTCCTCAACGGCACCGATTTCACCCATCGCTCCACCCTGTGGCGCCTTCGGCATGGGGTGCGCTTCTTATTTGATGACCGTTTCCGTCGGGGTATGGTGCCCCAGTGGAGCGTGTTGGACAACGCTATTTTGGGTGCCCAGCGCGACACGGAACTCCAGCGCTGGGGTTGGCTCCTGCCCCGAGCGGTACGCCAGCGTGCGGAGCAACTCATTCGCCGCTTCGAGGTCAAAGTGCCCGCGCTCACTGCCCCCATCCTCCAGCTGTCGGGTGGTAATCAACAGAGGCTGGTGATTGCGCGCACCCTCTACGGAAACCCCCAGCTATTGATTGCCTATGCCCCTACGCGCGGGTTGGACATCAAGGGCACTGAAGCGACCTATCAGGCGATTCGGCAAGCCTGCCAACAGGGCATGAGCGCGCTGGTGATTGCGCTGGATTTGGACGAGCTGATGACCTACACCGACCGGATTGCTGTGCTGTATAAGGGACAGATTGTCGGGCAGTTTGAACGAGCGGAGTTCTCCCGCGAGGCTATCGGCGCCAAGATGGTCGGTGCCTTCTAATAGCGGAGCCAGCCAATAGGTACAATTCGCACGATGCTACTCCGCGCAGAGGGGTTAAAGCGCGCCTATCGGAAACGGTTGGTCGTGCGGGAGGTCTCGTTGGAAGTTGGGCAGGGCGAGGTGGTCGGTCTGCTGGGACCGAACGGCGCAGGCAAAACTACAACCTTCTATATGATGGTCGGTCTTATCCGTCCGCATGGGGGCAAGGTGTTCTTAGGCGAGACCGACATCACGCGCCTGCCGATGTATCAGCGTGCGCGCTTGGGGATTGGCTATCTGCCCCAAGAGGCATCGGTGTTCCGCCAGCTCACCGTCGAGCAGAATATCCTGCTGGTGTTGGAGATGCGGGGCATCTCGAAAGCCGAGCGCATCGCACGCACCGAACATCTTCTGGAGGAGTTCCATATTGCGCACCTGCGCCATCAGAAGGGCTATGCGCTGTCGGGGGGCGAGCGTCGGCGGGTGGAGATTGCCCGCGCCCTGGCCCTTCAGCCCGCTTTTCTACTTCTGGACGAGCCGTTCACAGGCATCGACCCCAAGACCATCGAGGAACTGCAAGAGATTATCTTGGGGCTGAGGCGCCGCAATATCGGCGTGCTGATTACCGACCACAATGTGAGTGCCACCTTGCGCATCACCGACCGCAGTTATATCTTAGCGGACGGCACGATTGTCGCGCATGGCACGCCCGAAGAGGTGATTGCTGACCCACTCGCCCGACGCTACTACTTCGGCGAGAGCTTCGAGTTGTACCCGTAAAGCTTCGGGGAGCGTTCTCTCGGAGCGTGTGGAACAACCCCAGTAGCCGTGGTACTTTTCTTTCTCCTGATGTCGGGTCTATGCGCCTATTTGGGTCAGCGCATGCGCGACCGCTGGCTGGTGGCGAACGGTGTCGTCTTCTTGGGACTGGCGTTCACCCCTGCCCTGTCGGGGGCTTTACTGATAGGGTGGTGGATTCTGATTAGCCTGCTGATGGCTTGGAGCATGGTTCGCACAGCAGTTCGTTCCACACCCACGGTTTCGCCGCAACCTACTTTCCATCACGCAGTTTGTAGACCGATTTGGACACTGACGAAGTCGGATTGAGAGGCAGCTACCGCCTTTAGATACTGCGTTCCTTCAGGGCGCTCACGAGGTCAACCTGAATCGCTGAACGTAGAGCGGGAATCAAACTCACCAGCGAAACGCCCAACACCCCCAACGCCGACAGCAGATAGGTCGTTGGGAACACATAAGTACGGAAGGCAAAGAGTTCCATCTGCTCCGGTGTAGAAGCCATCTGGATAAAAAGGGAGACCATCACGCGTCCCAAGGGCAGTCCGACCCCTATTCCTGCAAGAACCACCAGCATACTCTCGATGAACAGCAAGCGGATGACCTGCTGCTGGCTGAACCCGATGGTCAGTAGAGTCGCCACCTCAGAGCGTCGCTCGATCACACCGACCGTTACGACGCTGAACACAACCGCACTCGCCAGCACGAACCCGAAGCTCATCATGACTAAGATGAACCGGCGTCCTAACTCTCTCAGCACCTCCAAGCGAGCGAACACATCCTCACGCACAACCACCACACCAGTATCGGGTAGTCGCTTAAGCCGGTGGATAACTTCATTTCGGTAGCTGGGATGCACCATCAGCCGTAGACCGTTGATAGCGTTTGGAGGCAACTCTAATTCGCGATGGAAGAGCGTCCGCACGCGCTCACGAGGTAGATAGACACTGCCTCCGAGTGTCTCCCAGACCAACCCACTCACTCGGAGGGGACGGGCACGGGACGGTTCATCGCTCTCCTTTGCAGGAATCTCCACCCATAGCATATCACCCGGCTCCACCCCGAACTTCTTTTCAATGACCTGACCACAGACCAGACCATATTCACTGATTGGCACTGGTCGTCCCTCCGCATCAGTCAGATTGAGCAGGGGGCTACGAGGCTCTACACCGCGCAGAACGGTTTCGTATTCGGTGCTATCCTTGCGCAGTTTGATGGGGATTTCCAGTACGCCCTCTGCCCAAAGGACACCGTCCCACTGGCGCACTCGCTCCACAATGCTGGCACTTTGAGGGCGCAGGAAACCAAATCGCAAATCTTCCTGAATCACCTGTTGGATGTAGCGGTTCACTGCCACATCTTGGGAATCTAATATCCCGCGCGCTAACATCGCTAACATCACCCCACAGGCGATACCGAGGATCCCTGTCAGAGTGCGGCGTGGGGTACGCATCAAGTTGCGGAAGGGCAACCGCTGAAACAAGGGAGCATCCCACCAACCTAAGAGCCACTGGTCGATTGGCAGAACGCGCGTCCATGTGGGAGCTGGCGGGCGCAACGCAACCGCCGGTGGGATACGCGAAGCCTGCCACGCTGGCTGAAAGCCTGCCACTAAACAGGTAACCACACCCAGCATCACACCCAAGGCGATGGTTTGCCAAGGGGTTATCTGCACTTCGGAAGGAAAAGTCAAAAAACTAAAATACAGACGCGTGAGCCATGAGCCTGACCACAAAGTAATACCAGTGCCCACCAGCGCGCCTAAGAACGCTGGTACCAATGCCAATCCCCAGTAGTGGAACAGCACTTGGCGCGAAGAATAGCCCAGCGCACGCATCAACCCGATGAGATGCCTCTGGAGGTTGACCCAACGCGTCAAGAGTGTGTACAGAACCAGCATACTGGTTCCTAAAAACATAATCGGAAAAAGGGTAGCGTATGTTTTTAACTCCTCCAGCGATTGTACAAGAAAGGTGTGGCTCGGCTGGTCCTCCAACATCACGGGCTTTTCAGCGCCATAAACACGCAGTGCCTGATAAACGATGCGGGCAACCTGTTCGGGATTGTACTGTGAACGAACCGTCAACTTCAGCTCGTTAATCGTGTTGGGTTGTGCCGTCAGCTCCCCCACGACCTCCAGGGGGGCAAACATCACACCGAAGCGATCCTCGGAGGGGAGCATCTGCTCTTTGCTGGGAATCACATAAATCAGTTCGGGACTCCGCACAATCCCGACGATGCGAAATCGGAGTGTTTCGCCACGCCACAGCAAGCGAAGCGTATCTCCAACCCCAAGGTTATGAAACTCGGCGAATTTGCTTTCTAAGAGCACCTCACGCCGCGAGGCAGAGCTCAGCCCTCGCCCTGCCATCAAGCGCAACCGATTAACGCTGAGAGGACGCTCGGTTTGGATCCCTATGAGGCGTCCCGAAAGCCGTTTGGGATTCTGAGTGCCGACCTCTACAACTAAATCTTCCACCAGCCGCCCCTCTACGGCTTGAACGCCCTCCATACGCCGAACGCGCTCCACAACGCTTGAGGGTGCAGAACGCAGTTGGATGCCAAAATCCTCCATAGCGTATTGTTCGCAGGAGGCGCTGTAGGAGCGCTCCAAGTTCTGATAGAGTGCGGTGGCGACCGAAAAAAACGCGATGCCCAACCCGACGATGAGTGCCAGGGCAAGGTGGTTCGATCGAGCGCGGCTGACCTCGCGCACCAGCTTGCGCATCAGCACGCGGTTCACCATCGGATTGCCTCCACGGTAACCGGGTTCGGTTGCAGGCTTTCCTCCTCTACTTGACCGTCACGTAGGCGGATGATGTGGTCGGCAATCTGAGCGATGGGCGTGTTGTGGGTCACCAGAATCACCGTCTGCCCCTCCTCACGGTTCACGCGTCGGAGGAGGTTTAAGACGCGCTTGCCAGTCTCGGAGTCCAGCTCGCCCGTAGGCTCGTCGCACAGGAGGAGCGCAGGGCGAGTCACGAGGGCGCGCGCAATAGCAATCCGTTGCTGTTCACCGCCGCTCAGCTCGCCCGGGAAATGGTCTGCTCGCTCCTCAAGTCCGACCGCCCGGAGGAGTTCATCCACTGGGCGCGGATGAGGCACCAGCTCGCTCGCAAGTAGAATGTTTTCGCGTGCGGTGAGGCTGGGGATGAGATTGAAAAACTGAAACACGAAACCTATCTTCTCGCGGCGGTAGCGCGTGAGCTCTTGGTCGGAGTAGTGGCTAATATCGTCGCCATCCACAATAACGCGCCCCTGAGTGGGATGGTCTAACCCACCCAGCAGATTCAAAAGCGTACTTTTACCACAGCCACTGGGTCCTAAGATGACTACGAACTCGCCCCGCTGAATGTTAAGGCTCACTTCGCGAAGGGCATAGACGGTGACCGTATCGCGCTGGTAAATCTTACTGACCTCATCCAGCACGATAAACGGGGTCTTCACGGTGCCCTCCGTACCCGAACCGGCTGACCCTCGCTGAGCGCCTGCTTGCCCTCAACGACGACCAAATCACCTTCGCTTAGACCCTCTACAACTTCGGTGAGGGCATAGGTGAAGTAGCCTGTACGAACAGGCTGGCGGTGGACTATCCCCTCACGCACTACATAGACCCAACTCTGGTTAGGCTCCTCAATAATGGCTGAGCTCGGCACAAGCAGAGCATTATGCTGGAGGCTTCCACGCCCAGCAATCTCAACTTCCATTCCAACTCGCAGGTGCGGCGGAGGGTCTATCATAGCGACCTGAACCCGCAAGATGCGCACCCGTACGCCAAGCGTCGGCTTCAGCTCTAAGGCAGGGCTGACCGCAGTAGCCCGCCCTTGCCAGGTGATGCCGGGCAAGGCAGGCGCAGTGATGTCTACCGTGTCTCCAACCCGAATTTTGCCGACATCCTCTTGGTCTAGCTCGGCTTCCACCCACAGGGCTTGAGGGTTCACCAATTCTACTATAGGCTCGCCGGGGTTAACACTTTCACCCGGTTCCACAGCAATCCGTTTGACCCGTGCTGTTCTGGGGGCAGTGAGTTGTTGGTTTTGGTGGACGGTGAGCGCTTGCTCCAGGTTGGCGCGTGCCTCAAGTTCCATCGCTTGAGCCTGACGAAGCCTTTCGCGCATCTGCTCAACAGTTCTCTGTAGGGTACGGGCGCGCTCCAACTCAGCTTGGGCGACTTCTAATTTGGCTTGTGCGGACTGTAAGATTTCGGGGCGTGGTTCGCGTTTTAGTGCTTGTAATGCCGCCTCCAACGATTGCACTTGGGCTTCAGCGGAGCGATAGGCGCTTTCAGCATGTTCCAGTTCCGCCCGAGGCAGTGCCCCCGCTTCATAGAGTCGGCGGGCACGCTCGTAATTCTGGCGAGCGAGGTCGCGCTGGGCAATCGCTGAATCCATCTCTCGTTCGGCGCGTGCGAGTTCTTCGGGCGGTGTGCCTTTGGAGACCAGTCGCAGGTTTGCTTGCGCCTCTTTATAAAGCGCTTGGGCATAGCGAAGAGCGGTGTCGGCTTGTTGGCGTGCCTGTAGCAACGCACTTTGAACCTCTCTGACCGTACTTTGAGCGCTGGTGAGCCTTGCCCGCGCGGCTTCAATCCCAGCAAGTGCCTCGCGGTCTCTAAAGCGCACTAACACCTGCCCTTGTGAGACCGTTTGCCCTTCTTGAACCGCGATTGCTACCACCTGAGCGGGCATCGGAACGGATAGCGACGCCTCCCAACCTTTGATTTCGCCCTCGGCGCGGAACGGAGCCTCCAATGTCCCACGACGCACTTCCGTCACGATGACCTCAGGCACCTGACGACGATTGGTAATCCAAACCACCGCGCCCACAAACACGAGAACTACGAAGAATAAGATAAGCCTTTTGCGTCCCTTCATAAGCCTCCCTGTGGTGCATTATACCGCTCAGAGAGAGAGGCAGGGACAGGGCTTGGATTAGCCTGCTGATGGCTTGGGTAGGGGGTTGGACGCTCCCACGCCCTTCTCGATCCGCTCCACGCTCTCTAATCGTCCATCACGCAGTTTGTAGACCGTATCACAGTATTTCAGCATCTGAGGGTCGTGAGTGACCAGCACCACTGCCCCTTCGCCCCGATGCGCCTCTATCAGGTCGATCACATGGTAGCCCGTCTGCTGGTCTAATGAGGCGGTCGGTTCGTCGGCGAAGATGACTTCAGGTTGCATCAGCAGGGCACGCGCCACGCACGCCCGCTGACGCTCGCCCCCTGAGAGCGCCATCGGGTAGCGGTGGGCTTTATCGCCCAATCCGAGCTGTTCCAAGAGCCAGAGGGCACGCTCGCGGGCACGACGCACATCAGGCGCACCGACCACAATATTCTCCAGAATCGTGAGGTAGCCCAGTAGGTAAGGCTGTTGGAACACGAAGCCGAACCGCTCGCGACGGATAGCACTGCGCTCGGCATCCGACGCTTCAGTATAGCACCGCCCCCGATAGCGCACGGCACCTTGCGTGGGAGTTTTGAGACCGCTCAGGA
>JBDNDR010000040.1:0-10208 GCA_046718995.1 Fimbriimonadales bacterium | reverse complement strand
TTGCTTTTTGCGGCGGGTGCTGTTCTCTGGCTTAGGCGGACTGCTGGCGGGACGGGTGCGCATCCGTGCCCATGTGCGGAGCTCATCAATCTCCTCGCGCATCATCACAGAGAGCGGCACCACCGTCTTGATTTCGGCGAGTAGGTCGTCCATCGTCAGGTCGCGCTTCGCATCAAAAGCGGTGAACAGGGCACCCACCACCACCTGTTCTATCTCGGCGCCCGAGAAGCCTTCGGTCGCCCGCGCTAACCGGGTCAAGTCGAACTGGTTCGGGTCGCGCTGGCGCTTGCGGAGGTGGATGGCGAATATCTGTTCCCGTTCTGGCTGGGTGGGTAGGTCGATGAAGAAGATTTCGTCAAACCGCCCTTTGCGCAACAGTTCGGGCGGGAGCTGGGACACATCGTTGGCGGTAGCGACCACGAACACGGGCTTACGCTTCTCCTGGAGCCAAGTGAGGAAGGTGGCGAACACGCGCGCCGTCGTGCCCGAGTCGGACATACCTGAGCTTTGGGCACCTGCGAAGCCTTTCTCCAACTCGTCGATCCACAAGATACATGGGGCGACCGCCTCGGCGGTGCGGATAGCCAAGCGCATGTTCGACTCGGAGGCACCCACAAGGCTCCCGAACACGCGCCCGACATCTAACCTCAGCATGGGCAGGTTCCAGAGGCTGGCGATGGCTTTCGCACTGAGGCTTTTGCCGGTGCCCTGCACACCCAGCAAGAGCACGCCCTTCGGCTCCGGTAGCCCGAACTCGCGCGCCTCCTGAGTGAGCGCCGCCCGCCGCTTGCGGAGCCACTCTTTTAGCAAGTCCAGCCCACCTACATCGCTGATTTTCTCGGTGGCGGGGTAGTACTCCAGCACGCCCGACTTGCGCACAATCTGCTGTTTTTCAGAAAGAATCGCATCCACGCGGAGCTGACGGTGCTGAACCAATGAGCGGGCACACACATTCTCGATCTCGTCCATTGTAAGTCCCTGCGCCGCTTGAACCAGTTCCTCAAACTCGTGTGGCTCCAGATGGGTGTGGATACCGGGCTTGTCGCGCACCACCAACAACAGTTCGCGCAGTTTCTGGGCAATCTCCTCGCGCGTGGGCAGAGGCATCTCCAGAACCGTGATGTCTTTCTCCAGTTCAGCGGGAAGTTTCAACACGGGGCTGAGCAGGATGAGCGTGCGGTTCGAGCGGTGCAGGCGTGGGATGAGGTCGCGCATCAGCCGCACCACGCGCGGGTCGTTCAGGTACGGGTGATAGTCTTTGAGCACAATCAAGGCGTTCTCCGACGAGCGCATCGCCAAAGTCAACGCCTCTATCTCCAACACGGGACGCGGACGCTCGGCGATTTCGGCAGAGGTCGGCATGGCAATCGGCGGGGAGAAGCCCTCCGTGTAAGTCCAGAAGTAGAGCGCTTTCTGCAGGCGGTTGGCAACCAGACGCAGAGCCTCTTCCGCACGACGCTCCTCCGCCGTCATCAGGTAGACCAGCGGATAGCGCGCACGCACCAGCGTCTCTAACTCCTGCTCAAATGGGGTGTTCACAATCAGTATAGTACCTAAGCAGGAGTCTCTACGCCCCGCGGGAACTACGGCGCAGGAGAGAAACCGACGATGATCCGATTCGCTGTTGCCGGGCTGACCCACGGGCATGTGTGGGGTCTTCTGGATGTCTGGGCACGCCAGCCTGAGGTGGAGTTCACAGCCGTTGCCGACGCTACGCCGCTTTTAGAGAATGCGCGCGCCCGTTTCCAACACGCCTACACCGACTGGGAAATGATGCTTCAGGAGGTGCGCCCCGATGTGGTGTTAGCGTGCGCCGATAATCGCACCAGCGCCCAGATTGCCATTCGGGCGATGGAGTTGGGTGCGCATGTGATGGTGGAGAAGCCGATGTCCGCAGACCTTGCCGACGCCGACCGCATGCTGTCGACTGCCCGTGCTACCGGCAGGCTCTTGATGGTGAACTGGCCCACGCGTTGGAACGCCGCTATCCATGACCTGCTGACCCGCGCGCAATCGGGGGAGTTCGGGCAGGTGTTTGAGTTTCGGTTCCGTGCGGGACACGCAGGACCGCGCGAAATCGGGTGTGACCCCTACTTTGTGGAGTGGCTCTACGACGAGTCGCGCAACGGGGCAGGTGCCCTCGCCGACTTCGCCTCCTACGGCGCAGTAATGAGTGTTGCCCTGCTCGGCACACCCGACACCGTTCTCGCCACGCGCGGGAACCTCACCAAAGACTATCCGATTGCCGACGATAATGCGGTCGTGGTGCTGAGATACCCGAAAGCGATTGCCGTGCTGGAGGCGACCTGGTCGCAGGTCGGCACGGACGGCGCCCCCAACCCGATGATTTACGGAACCGAAGCGACGGCAGGCGTGCTGGAGGGCAAACTGCGCATCCATCGTCGGGGTGGTCAGCCGGAACTGGTGGAACCTCAGCCGCTTCCTGAAGGCGCCAGCAACCCCGCCGAATATTTCCTCGCGTGCCTCCGTGAGGGTCGCGAGCCAGAAGGCGTGCTAAACCCCCAAATCGCACGCGAAGCCCAAGCCATCATAGAACAGGCGAAATAGCAGGAATCGGCAACTTGCGTGGAGTATCCTTAATTTGTGAGTCAAGCACGCGACACTCTACGCCTTGAGGATTGGCGCACGCAAGAGACCGAAGCGGGGCTAATCCAGTCGCGCTTCCGCGTGATGACCCGCCCAGCGACACCGTTTGAGATGATGGATGACGCCATCGCCATCTATCGCGAACGGTTCGTCCCGCTGATGCGCATCTCGCTTTGGCTCTACATCATTCCTGCGCTTGTCAGCCTCTTCACTATCGTTCCTGTTGCGCTCTTGGAATCCAGTGCCGGTGGGTCTGCGAGGATGGGCGATACGCAAATGCTGACTTTTACGCTGGTGGAATATGGGAGCCTCTGTTTGATCTATCCGTTCCTTCTTGCAGCGCCGATGCTCCAGTCGGCGGCGACGACCGCAGCGCTCCCGTTCATCTTGGAGGGCAAACCCATTTCCCTCAAGTTCGTGTGGGAGCTGATCAAGCCGCGTTTTTGGCACTTGGTAGCGAACCAGCTCCTTGCTACCATGGCGCTCTCGATGGTCTATGTTGTGGTGGGTTTAGCTTTTGTCCTTTTCTTCTTTTTCTTAGCATTCGGTATAGCACAGCTGTCGCTCCCTGCAACGCTTTCGGTGGTTGCGCTGGTCACATTTGGTCTCTTGTTCACCTTCCTGGGTCTGGTGGCGTTGGCGGCGGGGTCTGTCTGGTTCATCCTGCTCCCGCAGATTATCATTTTGGAGCCGAACACCGACGCTATTAGCGCATTTAGTCGTGCCTACGACCTGGTTCGGGCGAACTTCAGGCATGCCCTCATCAGCTGTTTGGCGTTCTGGGGGCTACAGACAGTGGTCTACTTCGCCATCTACTCAGCAGTCCTGCTCCTCTTGGGGATTCTGGTACTCATCTTATCGTTCGTCTACGACCTCCAATCTCTTTTGGAGCGCTGGGCACTGACCGGGATACAGTTGATAGACCCACTCAGCTACTTTGGGTTTATCTTGGTGATGCCCGCGATGTACCTCACCAGCATTTTGCTCTACTACGACCTGCGCTATCGGCGGGAGGGACTGGACATTCAGCAGTTGGTAGGGCGTGAGGTGGATCTGTGAGGGGACTTCGGTGGTTGGTTGGCACGGTTCTGATGGGGTTTGTGGCGGTAAGCCTCGCTAACGCCACGCTTACTGCTCTGGAACAGGCACACCGCTTAGCTCGCGAGGCTCAGGAAGCGCCCCCTGTCCGACGGATGCAGGCTCTGGAACGGGCGAAAGGCGCGCTCAATCCGTTGGCGGTGGAGCTGCGTGAACCGCTGGAGAATCTGCTGAACGACGCGAAACAAAGCGACGAGGCGCTCCGCAAGGCGGTGAGTACCCTAGAAACCTATCGCACGGTGTTGCAAGGCTCAGCGGATCCACTCTCAAGCGAGAAGGTACGCCAACAGCTAAACGCCCTCTATGCCGAGCCGGATATGCAAATGCCTCCTGAGCCATGGTATGCACGCGTGGCTCGGTTGTTGCCCCAGCTCTTAGAGCAGATTTTCATCTTGGTTCGGCGACTGCTTTCTGGGCTGGGAGTTGGCGGTGTCGGAGCGGCGGGCACCCTCGCGCAGTGGGTGGTCATCGCCCTACTCATTGCGCTGATTGGGCTGTTGCTTTCGTATGTGATGAGCCGTTATCAGAGCCGACCGCGTCGCACAGTGCGCACCCCTGTAGATGTTCACCAAGCGCAAGACGCACGCCTCTTAGAGGCAGACGAGTGGCAACAGCTGGCAGAGCAGTTGGCGAAGGAAGGCGACCTACGCGGGGCGGTGCGGGCGCTCTATCTGGCACTCCTGCGCTTGATGCACGAACGCCGATACATCGCTTACGACCCTGCCCGAACCAACTGGGAACACCTCCAACAGCTGCGGCGCGTGGCAGACACCGTCTACTATCAGACGATGGCGCCACTTACCCTGCGTTTTGACCTGCTCTGGTACGGTGGGTACGCCGCCGAGCCAAGCGACTATCAGCAGTTCGAGCAGGCGTTCGTCCTGCTCAAGCAGAGAGCGAACTCCCATGCGCGCGCCACTGCCTAACTGGGTCAAGGTTGCTGTGCTGGTGGGTGTGCTGGGGGCGCTCCTGATGCTCAGCCAGCTACTGCTTATGCAGAGCTTTGACCCGCGCTTTGCCCAGAGACCCCTCAGCTACAGCCAGAACCGCGATGGAGCCAAGGCGCTGGCACGCCTGCTGGAACGGAACGGTTATACGGTGCGCTCGTTCAAACGCACCTTCCGCCACCTGCCCGACGAGGCGGACCTGCTGGTCATGTTCCCATCAGCACAGCCTTCACCTGAGGTGTTGTCGGCTTACACCGAAGAAGATTCCCAAGCGCTGGAGGAGTGGGTTCGGCGTGGGGGACGCCTGCTGCTGATGACCAACGATACACGCTTGCCCGAGGCAGTCGCTCACAAAGGGCTGGGCGCGCCGTTCATCGCCACACGGTCTGACCGTACACGCGAGGTGAAA
This sequence comes from Fimbriimonadales bacterium, assembly GCA_046718995.1. Classification (GTDB taxonomy): domain Bacteria; phylum Armatimonadota; class Fimbriimonadia; order Fimbriimonadales; family GBS-DC; genus CAKZQI01. Next base: position 5,147 of record JBDNDR010000040.1, on the reverse strand, counting down.
CCGCTGCTAAATGCCGAGTGGCTCCGCAAGGTGCGCACCGTGCGTATAGGCTTAGGCAGGTTCTCCTCTGCGAGGCTATCACCCGCCGAACGCGATTGGGTGCCCCTGCTTGGCGATGGTGATGTTGTCGTGGCACTGCGCAAGTTCGGTAAGGGCTATATTGTGGAGGCTGGCGACTGGCAGTGGCTCAGCAACTCAGACCTGCGCGAAGCCGACAACGCGCTGTTCATCCTCTCGCTGGTGCGGTGGCTCCTGCCCAAAGGGGGCACCATCTACTTTGATGACGCTTGGCAGGGCGACATTCTCTTAGACGAAATCCCCCAAAGCGGCTTCTGGGCTTACGCACCTACCGGGCTGAAGATTGCCTTCGCTCATCTGCTGGTGGTGGCGGCGATTGCGCTCTATTCGGTGGGCAAACGGTTCGGGCTACCGATGCCGAGCCGTCCGCCCGCACCCCCGTTGGGCGAGTTCGTGGAGGCGATGGCGAACCTCTACGCCTCGGGTCAGGCAGTGCGCCCCGCGTTTGAAGTCGTGATGGACGACCTGCGGCGTCGGCTTTGTGGACGCTTGGGACTGCCCGCTGGCTCCACCTTACTGCAGGTCGCCCAGAGCCTGCCCCCCGGTTCGCCCCTCCGCGAGGCGCTTCTGGAAGCCATAGAGGCACTGAACCAGCCCCAACTCTCGCCAGAGAAAGCCATCCAGATAATCAGGCGGATTGACGCCAGCCTGTAAGCCAAACGCCACCCACAACGGTCGTAGGGTATAATCCGCCAACCCTTTAAGTCCGTCCAGCGAGGCGACAAGGGAGGTACACATGCCTATTGACACGACACTCCGCAAGGTGATGGTGATTGGCTCGGGTCCGATAATCATCGGGCAAGCCGCCGAGTTTGACTATTCGGGTTCGCAAGCCTGTCGTTCCCTCCGTGAAGAAGGTTTAGAGGTCGTACTCATCAACTCCAACCCTGCCACGATTATGACCGACCCCGAAACTGCCGACCGTGTCTATGTGGAACCGCTCACGGTGGAGTTCGCCGAGCGCGTGATTGCCCAAGAGCGTCCCGATGGTCTGCTTCCCACACTGGGCGGTCAGACGGGTTTGAACTTGGCGACCGAGCTGGCAGTCAAGGGCATTTTAGACCGCTACGGGGTTCGCTTGTTAGGAACGCCCCTCTCGGCGATTCAGGCGGCAGAAGACCGCGAGAAGTTCCGTTCGCTGATGCGCCAGATTGGTGAGCCTGTGCCCGAATCGTGGATTGTAGAGAGTGTGGCGGAGCTCAAGCGTGTCGCTGAAATCGCTCCCTACCCCTGTATTGTGCGCCCTGCCTACACACTGGGTGGCACGGGTGGCGGGATTGCCCATACGCCTGAGGAACTTCTGGAAATCGGTCGGCGGGGGCTGGAGCTCTCGATGCGCCACCAAATCTTGGTGGAGCGGAGCCTGCTCGGCTGGAAAGAGATAGAATACGAGGTCATGCGCGACGGCGCCGACAACGCCATCGTGGTCTGTAATATGGAGAACTTAGACCCGATGGGCGTGCATACGGGCGACTCGATTGTGGTGGCACCGTCGCAGACGCTCAGCGACTTTGAGTATCAACTCCTGCGCAACGCCTCGCTCAAGATTATCCGTGCGCTGGGCATTCAGGGCGGCTGTAATGTCCAGCTGGCGCTCAACCCCAACGGTGCTGACTACTATGTGATCGAGGTCAACCCCCGCGTGAGCCGTTCCAGTGCGCTCGCTTCCAAGGCGACGGGCTACCCGATTGCACGCATCGCCGCCAAGATTGCCGTGGGGTTCCGCCTGGATGAGATTCGTAACCCCATCACGCAGACCTCCGCCGCGTTTGAACCCGCGCTGGACTACTGCGTGCTGAAAATCCCGCGCTTCCCGTTTGACAAGTTCCCCACGGGCGACCGCACGCTCGGCACGCAGATGAAGGCGACCGGTGAAGTGATGGCGATTGACCGCACCTTCGAAGGCGCGCTGATGAAGGCGGTGCGTGGGCTGGAGATTGGGGTCAGCGACCTCCGACTGCGCGACGCCAGCAAACTCAGCACGATGGAGCTGGAGACGCTCCTACAAACACCCAACGACCTGCGTCTGTTCTACATCGCTGAGGCGTTCCGGCGGGGCTGGCTCGTGGAGGAGGTGCGCGCCCTGAGCAAGGTTGACCCATGGTTCCTCGTCCGAATCCAGCGCCTCGTGGAGATGGAGCGCACCCTCGCAGAGCATAGCAAGGTGTTGAGACAACTCTTGAGCGGGGAGTCCCTTACTCCCACAAACCCCCTCTCCGCAATCAGAGCGGGAGAGCCATCCGCGGTTCCCCCTGCCCTTAGGGGCAACCCGACGGAGGGGGTAAAGGCTCCCGACCCTCTTGCAGGCACAGAGGGGGTCTTCCAGGAGGGCATTATCCAGCTCCTGCGCAGGGCAAAGGAATGGCAGTTCCCCGACCGCTACCTCGCCCAAATCACCGGGTTGAGCGAGCAGGTCGTGCGTGAAGGGCGCAAGCGGCTGGGCATCTGCGCCGTGTACAAAATGGTGGATACCTGCGCCGGCGAGTTTGAGGCGTACACCCCCTACTTCTACAGCACCTACCACGGCGAGAATGACCGCCCCGCACCCGCCCATCCCAATAAGGTGCTGGTGCTCGGCTCGGGACCGATTCGGATTGGGCAAGGGATTGAGTTCGACTACTCCGCAGTTCACGCCGTCCAGACTCTGCGCGCCAACGGCTACTACGCGCTCATCCTCAACAATAACCCCGAAACGGTCTCCACCGATTTCGACATCTCCGACGCTCTCTACTTTGACCCCATCACTTTGGAGGATGTGCTGAACCTTATAGAGTACGAAGCGCCTGTGCAGGGCGTGATGGTTCAGTTCGGGGGGCAGACCGCCATCAACTTGGTGAAGGGTCTTCAGGCGTTTGGTGTGCCTATCTTAGGCACGCCACCCGACTCGGTGGATATTGCGGAAGACCGGCGTCGGTTTGATGCCCTGCTCCACGAGTTGCGTATTCCCAGACCGCCGGGGCGCGCTGTCGTGCGATTGGAAGACGCCCTGGAGACGGCTCATCAGGTGGGCTACCCTGTGTTGGTGCGCCCTTCGTATGTGCTGGGCGGACGGGCGATGGAGATTGTGCGCTCCGACACCGAACTGCGCACCTATTGGCACTCGGCGGTGCTGGCGTTCCCTGATGCGCCCGTGCTTGTGGACAAATATATCGAGGGCAAAGAGGCAGAGGTTGACCTCATCGGCGATGGCGAGCAGGTGATTATCCCTGCGATTATGGAGCATATCGAGCGTGCAGGGGTTCATTCAGGTGATAGCATGACCGTTGTGCCGCCCCAGACGCTCACCGAAGCCGAGCAGTCCCAGATTCGGGACTATGCGCTTCGGTTGGGGCGTGCCCTACAAGTGTCGGGTCTGATGAATATCCAGTTCGTGGTTCAGGAGGGTCAGGTCTATGTGATTGAGGTGAACCCCCGCGCGAGCCGAACCGTGCCTTACCTCTCCAAAATCACGGGGATACCGATGGTGCGCTGGGCGGTTCGGGCACAGCTGGGATGCCCACTCCCCGAGCGGGTCTCGGTGCCCCAAGCGCCTATCCAGCGGGGACGAGTGGCGGTCAAATCGCCAGTGTTTTCCTCCCTCAAGCTCACGCGGGTCGAGGTGGCGCTCGGTCCCGAGATGCGCTCGACCGGCGAGGTGATGGGCGTGGATGGCACCTATGCCGCTGCGCTCTACAAAGCGTTAGTTGCCAGCGGGATACGCATCCCACGCAAGGGGTCTGTGCTCCTGACCCTTGCCGAACGCGACAAGCCTGAGGGCGTGCGCTTGGCTCAGTCGCTCCATCAGAAGGGGTTCCAACTGCTTGCGACGGAAGGCACTGCCCATACCCTGCGCGAGGCGGGTCTACCCGTACAGAGCGTGCCCAAAATCGGGCAGGGCAAACCCGACTTACTGGATTACCTCATCGGTGGGCGCGTGCAACTGCTCATCAACACACCCAGTCCCGACCACCGAGCGGAACAGCAGGGGCTACTCATTCGGCGCACGGCGGTGGAGCGGGGAGTGCCCTGCCTAACCAGCTTGGACACCGCTTGGGCACTGCTCAAAGCGCTGGAGGCAGGTGAATTTATGGTAGAGCCGATCCCACCGATGAGTGCGGAAGGATAGACTCACGGCTTCAACGCGGTATCCCACCGTTGATATATGGCGATTCCTACAGGTTTTGGGTCATCTTGACCAAAATCATGCAGGAATCGTATCAGACTCGATGTATATTAATGATAGCTTGAAGCGCCTCAAGCAATAGCCGTTGCCGACTGTTGCTTTTGAGCACCAAGGAGGTTATTATGCGACGAGGCTTTACACTGATTGAGTTATTGGTGGTCATAGCGATTATCGCCATCTTAGCGGCGATCCTGTTCCCTGTGTTTGCGCAGGCGCGCGAAAAAGCACGCCAAACGACCTGTGCGTCCAACCTGAAACAGATTGGTCTCGCGATTATGCAATATGTCCAAGACTACGACGAGTTCTATCCGCCGTCGCAGTATGGCGGTGGGAACACCCCGATTGTCCAGCGCCTCTGGTATAGTCTAGTTGAGCCGTATGTCAAAGCGCAGTACTCCGAAGCCCACTGGATGGATCCCAATCAGCGTTTTCATCCGGGACGGGGTGGGGTGATGAGCTGTCCCACCTATCCTGTGCAAAATCAGGGGGGGCAGTATGGGGCTCACTATGACATCTTCCCCGACTTCTGGAACTGCTGTACTCCCAGTAGTACCCGCGATGCACGCCATCAGGTGACTTCGCTCGCTCGGATTGAGACCCCTGCCGAGAAGATTATCATCGCCGAGAAGGGCGTCAACGATGCGGTCTGGAACTGGCCCTTCTTCGGCACTTGGCAGTGGGACTGGGCGGACTCGGTAGGCAACCCGCGTGGTTCGACCGACAACGCTCGGATTGCCTTAGAGCGCGACCGCGACTGCCAGCCCACGGGCAATGGCACTTGGGCACTGTGTGGTATGCACCCACGCCATCGACACAACGGGGTTGCTAATGTGGCGTTTGGCGATGGGCATGTTCAGGGCATGCCTCGCGGTAAGATTCTGTGGTTCCGCCATATCTATGTGCCCGT